>CAZOGR010000001.1:0-26133 GCA_964579355.1 uncultured Dehalococcoidales bacterium
CCCGCCCCGAAAACGTCCCACCAGGCCTTCATGAAAACAGGAGTCACGAACAGCGGCTCCCATTTCAATCGCAGCCCGGGGTCGTTGAAAAAGCCGGTCAGGCTTTTGAAATTTTCGTCGGTAACGGAGTAACTCATCCTTATGTTTAGTTTAACATCCGCACCAGCAACCGGCAAATTACCCGCGCAGCCCGGTGCCCGCTATTGAACCGATTACACGGCTGGGGTAAAATTAGCAGACATGCGACTCGTTGATATTTTAAAGCTCTGTTGTAAATCATTAGGAAAAAGGGTTCTGCTCATACTGGCGGCGGGGCTTATCCTGCAGTCCTGCCTCGCTGAGCCGGTACAGGCGGCTCCCGCCCGGGAAATCGTTAAGGAACTGAATTTCGTCTTTCTTCACGGCATGGGCGGTAATCCCTGCTCGTTCCAGAACCTGATTGACCGGATGAACGCGATGCTTCCCTACTACACGGACCGGTATAACGAAACACATCCCGATATCACTATTAGAGTCAATACCCTCGCCCGCTGTTATCCCGGCTACGAGGATATCGGTGTCTGGGCGGAGAATATCGCTGGCAGTATCAACACCCACTTCGCAGGCAAGGAAAACCTGATTCTCGTCGGGCACAGCATGGGAGGAAAAACCGCTCTCTACGCCACTGCTCATAATACCGGCAATATTTCCGACCGGGTGGCGGCGGTTATTACGATTAACAGCCCGATAAAGAGCATGAGCCACTATTATGTGCCAGGCGGCGGCCCGATGGCCGATTACTGCCGGACAGCCCTCCTCGGCTCAGACCACGGAGTCTGCAACTCACTGGCATTCTACGACAGCAGCGCCGACGGCCTGAAAGTCAGCCAGGAAAGACACTGGCTCGCTTTTATCTCCGCCGAAAGTTATCCGGTCAGCCCTGAATTCAATCGCTCGGGAGTCGATATTTTCCCAAGACACATGGATGACGGCATCGTCCCTCTGACTGCCCAGTTTGCCGATGGTGCCGATGTTATCTACTACGGCCACCAGCAGCACAGCGACGCCGGTGCCCTCGATGAGATTTCCGAAAAACTAGTTAACCATATCCTGCTCTACGTTTTCGGCTATCCGCAGGAATTCTCCGCCCTGGCCAGGAGCGGTACCATCCGTCACGACGCTGACTGGCTTCTTGGCACCGACACATGGACAGATATCGTCGGCGGTGTCATTTCTGCCAACGGCACGATTTCCCATAAAAACGAATCATTCTTCATGTTTCAGGAGTACGAGGATATCATCGGCACCTGCGATAAAGGCGATGAACGTTCCTATACCCACGTCCACCTTGACTCGACACCCCTTATGACCGCTATCACCGGCGCCGCCTGGCTGAATTCTGAAAATGTCAGTGATTGCCGACTCAGCGTCACCACCGTGGCGGCTCCCTTCACCACCGTCGAGGTTGACTGGACCATCTTTAGTGCCGGTATTCTGCCCAAGGAAACTCCTCGTTCGTTCTATAATGTTGAAATAGTCCGCGGAACGCCGATGGCCAGCATCACCGGAGCCGGCTGGTGGAAAGACGACCTTCTTAACCCGGTTATATGGATTATGTCGGAAGCCCAAAGCCCGTTCCGTTGGTTCGAAGCCGAATGGAGTATCTATACCAGTGAGTACCGCACCATCAATATTATCGATACGGTACCGATTCGGGTGTTAACTTACGAATAACCGGAGGGTTCGCTTTCGTCAGGCTCCTCCGGCCTGTTTTGCCGGATATTATTCACATCGACCGTCAGCCAGTCCTCTTCCCAGGGAAGAGCAGAATTGTCCGGTATCAATCCAAGGGAAACATTATCAACAGTCTCTTTAAGAGGTTTCGGTTCAGCGGTTGACGGATGGCGACGCGAGGGCATCAAACGGGCAAACCGCATTCCGTGCGTTGCTGCGTTCTGGATTATCAGCCCGAGCCCGATAAAGAACATCCCGGTGAACCGCTCGGCGGTGAAGAGTACCAGGGCGATTGCCCCGACCATCACCGCGAACCCGAGAATCCAGCCGGACACAGAGGCGGTAAAGGTCGCTTTCCTGTTGTTTTTCATCAATCTCCAGAGAAGTATGTGGAGCAGCCTGCCTCCTTCGAGCGGGTATATCGGCAAAAGATGAAACAGACTCAGTGTCAGGTAGAAAAAAGCCAGCCATTTAAAGGGCATGCCGAGAATCATGCTGTCTTCCGTACCGAAAAACAAGTGAATAAATAAGAATATGCCGGTGATGGCAAGGTTACAGAGCATTCCCGAGACAGTCAGCAGCATGCCAGTTTGCGGCGTGTACCGTTCGCTCTCAGTCTGTATCACTCCCCCGAAGGCGAAAATGGTCACCGAACTCAGGTGGATATCTTTCGTGCCGGCGATGATGAGGAGGACGATTTCCCGCACCAGCACCGCCACAAAGAACAGGCCGGCTGTTACCACCCCCAGCAATACCCGGGTGAGTAACGATGTCTCATCCGAAAACTGGGTACTGATTGTCCAGGGAATCAATAAAAACACCAGCAGCCACGTATAATGAATGCGTAACCGGGTTTTAAAAAGAGTTCCTATTTTCAGCGATGTGGTTAATTTCATCTCATCGAATAGTATTATATCAGATAGTAGCAAACAGTACACCGGTTTCCTGTTTCCATACCTTAGATTAACGGGCATTAATTTGACGAATACCGGCCTCATTCTGCCGGAATAAGCAGCATAGCACTGGAAATTACATTAATATTGATATACAATAAACACAGAAAATCACTCTTTTTATTACCCCGAAGAACAGGAGTTTGTAAATGTCCGGAACTTTTAATGAAAAATTCATGGAGAAGATAAGGAATAAACGCGAAGAGTGGGAAAAGGGAACGCTGAAATCTTCTCTGCAACGATTCGGCGTCAATGAACCGCCGGACCGATTTTACACTCCCTTGGATATACAAGACTGGGAATTCTCGGAAAAAGTCGGTTTCCCGGGAGAATTCCCCTTCACCGCCGGGATTTATCCCTGCCATGTTCCCGGAGCCGGGCCGGTAACCGGCGGCGGCAATATCGGGGCAACCGGCAAGGGTATGGTCAGAGCCGGACGTTATTCCGGCTACGGCATGGCTGAAGACACGCGCGACTTTTACGCGAAAGAAATCAAGCGTGGCCGGACCGTCGGCCCGAATCTGGCCTTCGACCTCCCTACCCAGATTGGTATCGATTCGGATGACCCTCGGGCTGAAGGCGAAGTCGGTAAGACCGGCGTCGCATTCGATTCGCTTCAGGACTTCGAAATTATCTACGAGCCGTACGAAGGCGAGAACGGACTCGATAAAATAGCATCCAACTGGACGACCAATGCTCAGGCATTCGTCATCATCGCCGCCTACATCGCCCTTGCCGAGAAAAAAGGTATTAACCCGAAAATGCTCCGCGGCACCCCCCAGAATGACATTCTGAAAGAATACGTCGCCCGAGGCACCTACATATTCCCACCCAAGCACTCCCTCCGCCTCTTCCGCGATATCCTGGTATACTGTACCGAGCACACCCCGAGGCTGAACATCTGCAGCATTGCAGCCTACCATATGCGTGAAGGCGGGGCCACCCGCGAACAGGCCCTGGCATTCCACTTCGCCAACGCCATCACCTATATGCAGATAGGCGTCGACGCCGGTTTGAAAGTGGACGATTTCGTCGGACGCTTCAGCTTCAACACCCTCAGCGGCGACATGGAGATCATGAAAGAGATTGCCGCCCGCCGGGCTGCCCGCAGGATGTGGGCAAAGATTGTCCGTGACCGCTTCGGCAGCCAGAACCCCCGCAGTCAGATATACCGGGAAGCCGGCGGATTTGTTGTCGGTTGCGTATCCTCGACCAAGCAGCGGCCGCTCAATAACCTGACGAGAACCGTCATCGGCGGTGTCGCCGGCGCCTTCTGCGGCTATATCCCCTCGGTCGAACCTCCCTACGACGAAGCTCTCGGCCTCGGCTGGAGTACGGAAGCCCAACAGCTTTCTGAAGATGCCGCTCGCATCATCCAGTACGAAGCCAGGCTTACCGAAGTGATGGACCCGCTGGCCGGTTCTTACTACATCGAATCACTCACCGACCAGATAGAACAGAAAGCCTGGGACATCATGAAGGAAATCGAAGACATGGGCGGTTCGCTCAAAGCTATCGAAAACGGCTACATGCAGCGCGCTGTCGCCCAGAGCGCTTACGAAAAACAGCGCCGGCTCGAAATCGGTGAGGATATTATTGTCGGCGTCAATGCTTTCACTGACAAGAGCGAACTGGATGTCCGGGTCAAGCAACTGGTACCTTATCCCTACGACCCAACCAAACAGGCCAGCGCGGAAGTGAACCAGATAAAGAAACTGCAGCAACTCCGCAAAGACAGAGACAATAACCAGGTGGCAAAAACGCTCAGCCAGTTGAAAGAAACCGCTAAAGACGAAAATGCCAACCTGCTGCCGGCAACCGTAGAAGCTGTTAAAGCCTACGCTACCATCGGCGAGATTTGCGGCGCCCTGCGCGAAATCTTCGGAGAGTATTCGACCTACGGTACTCTGTAACCATAACAATGAACGTGATAAAGGGGTAAATTACTGATATGAGCAGTAAACAGCCAATAAAAGTCCTGTTAGCAAAACCCGGCCTCGACGGTCACGACCGAGGCGCGAAGGTAATAACCATGGGCTTGAGAGAAGCTGGCATGGAAGTCATTTACACCGGGCTGAGACAGACGCCCGAAATGATAGCTCAGGCAACACTGGAAGAGCAACCGGATGTGGTTGCCTTAAGCTGCCTGTCCGGCGCCCACCAGTCTCTCTTTCCCAGAGTTGTTGAAGAGCTGAAAAAGAGAAACATGAAGGACGTTCTGGTCATCGGCGGCGGGATTATTCCTGATGAGGACGTTCCCGAACTTCAGAGTAAAGGCATTAAAGCCGTTTTCGGCCCCGGCACCTCCATTAAAGAAATTGCCGAATTCATCAGGGAAAACGTATAACTGCTCGCCATTGGCAAAAAAAGCAGTTTTACTTTCACGTTATTATAAGGAGGATTTGTTATGTCCAAGAAAAAGGTCCCTCTGGCACAAGGTCTCTTCACATGGCCTTCTGACCAGCCGAAGCTGATTGGCAGCAGATGCAAGAAATGCGGAACTCCGGCGTTCCCGAGTGTTGCTTACTGCACCAATCCCGATTGTGAAAAAAATCCGGATAACGTAGAGAAAATCGAGCTCAGCAATCGGGCGAAACTCTACACCTACGCCGTTCAGGCTTATCCGATGCCGGCCCCCTTCAAAATGGAACCCTTCGAGCCTTTCCCGCTTGGCATGCTCGATTTCCCGGAAGGTCTGAGGATTCTCGGTATGCTGACCACTCCCGATGTAGAGATTGGTATGGAAATGGAAATGACCGTGAAAAAACTCTACGAAGATGACGAGAACGAGTACATCACTTGGGCATGGAAGCCGGTAAAGTAAGGATAGGAGAAATTAACGAAAGATGAAAAACAGAGATATTGCAATTGTTGGAATGGGCGTTCATCCTTACGGAAAATGGCCTGACAAGTCCATGGCTGAAATGGGATGCTATGCTATCAACCAGGCGCTTGAAGACGCCCACATGAAGTGGCGTGATATCGACGCCATGGCCTGCGGTGCCTACATGTGGATTGCCGACCAAGGCGGAGTACCTTCACTGTTACTCGGAACCTCCATCTCAACCATGATGGGCGGCACGGGTATCCCCTGTGTCAACATCGTCAACGCCTGCGCCACCGGCCAGACTATTCTCAGGGAAGCCTGCCTGGCTGTCGCTTCTGGCGAACATGAAATTGCCGTTGCTGTCGGCACCGATAAATCGGCCGGCGGCTTCTTCAGACCCCAGGGCAACGATAAACGGTATGACAACGACTGGATTCGCTACGCGATGGTCGGTGAAACCAATCCCGGCTACTGGGCGATGGAAATGCGCCGTAGAATTCACGATTGTGGCACCACCGAAGAAGACATGGCCATGGTCAAGGTCATCACCAGTAAAGGCGGCGTCCATAATCCGAACGCCCGCTATCGCAAAGAATACACCCTCCAGGAAGTCCTCGAATCGCCGATGGTTTGCGACCCGCTTCGCCTATACGAAATCTGCGCCACGAGCGACGCCGCTTCCGCAATAATCGTCGTTCCCTTCGACCAGGCGGAAAAATATACCGATAAACCGATTCGTATCGAGGGCCTGGCAGTCGGTTCGCCGTCATTCGGCGACCCCTGCATCCCACTGACCTACCTCAGTGCTTTACCGAAATCCGACGTCGGCACCCTCGGCTGGAGTGAAAGCCGTAACGCACTCGCTGCCGCGTATAAGCAGTCAGGACGCACTCCGAAGGACATCGATGTCATCGAACTGCCCGATAACAGCTCATGGCACTACCTTACCTATATGGATATGATTCTCCAGCTCCCCTACGGCGGCTCGGATAAACTCCTCCGCGAAGGGTATTTCAATATCCCGGACGGTAAAGTTCCGGTCTGCCCCAGCGGCGGATTCGGCGCCTTCGGCGAAGCGACTGTTGCCCAGGGACTCTGGCAATGCATCGAAGTTGCTTACCAGCTTCGCGGTGACCTCGGCCCGAGACAGATTACCAACAACCCCAAGGTCGGACTTGCTCAGAGTTACGGCTATGCCGGTAACAACGGCGTCTGCATCATGAGCAAAGCCTTTTAACTTTTTTAACTGTAGTCAGAACTGTGAGCAGGCTGAAGGAACACCTCCGTCAGCCTGCTCTGTTCATTAACAGGAGGTATATCAGCATGCTTAAAGGAATCAGTCACACCGGTATAGCCGTCAAGAATCTCGATGAAACGATTAAAGTCTATGAAGCCCTCGGGGCTGTCACCGGCGAGATTCACGACGCTCCGGAATCAGGCATGAGAGCCGCCATGGTACACGCCGGCAGCAGTACCCTCGAGCTTATCGAACCGATTGGTGAAGGCGGCGTTATCGCTAAATTTATCGAAAGTCGCGGCGAAGGCATTCATCACCTCTGCATGGAGGTCGATGATATCGGAAAAACCCTCGCTGAACTCGAGTCGAAAGGTATCAGGCTGATAGACAAAGTACCGAGACAGGGTATCGAAGGCCAGGTCGCCTTCATTCATCCCAAATCGATGAACGGGGTACTTATCGAACTGCTGGAAAAACCATAGGCACCATCCTGCGGAAACAAAACAAGAGAGGGGATTCCTCCCCTCTCTTATTATTTCCGGGAAACGCGTCTTCTATTTTTTCGCTTTTTTAAGTTCGGTGACGAGAGCCGGAATAATTTCTTTGAGATCTCCGACCACCGCGTAATCGGCTGCTTTCATGATATCAGCTGCCGGATTGTTGTTGATAGCGACGATAACCTTCGAATCCTGAATGCCAATGAGATGGTGAATGACACCCGAAATACCGGCGCCGATGTACAGGTTCGAGTGAATCGTTCGGCCGCTCTGGCCAATCATCTGCCGTTCCTGGACTGCCCAGCCTTCATCGCAGGCTGGACGGGTTGCGCCGATGCTCGCGCCGAGTACCTCTGCCAGGTCTTCAATCAGCTTCCAGTTTTCCTTATTTCCAACACCGAAACCGCCGGCGACGATTATCTCGGCTTCTTCGATAGGTTTCGCTTCCAGTTCTTCGGTGACGATGTTGAGGACTTTAGTCCTGACTTTGTCTTCAGTGATGGTTACCGGAACTTTTTCTACAACCGCTTGTTTATTCGTCTTCTCGTTTTTCTTAATGAACCCGGGCGGAACCGTGGTCATCTGCGGCCGATGGTTCGGACAGGCGATTGATGCCAGGATACTACCGCCAAAGGCAGGTATCTGAGATCTCAGACATCCGTTCTCATCAACATCGACGCCGACAGCATGAGCAGAAAGCCCGGTGTCAACCTTAGCGGCGACGGTCGGTGCGAGGTCCATGCCGAGCGTGGTGCCGCCGATGAGGAGGATTTCCGGCTTTTTGGTGTTTATCAAATCGGCCATTACCGTTGCATAGGCGTCGGTTCGGAAAACTTCGAGAACCGGTGATTCGGCCAGGAGAACCTTGTCGGCTCCGTAGGCTGCCAGTTCGTCAGCCAGCCCGAAAACATTGTTGCCGATTAACACTGCCGAGAGTTCACAGCCAAGCTTGTCCGCAACCTTACGTCCTGCTCCGAGCATCTCCAGGCTGACATCGAGCAACTTGCCGTTCCTCTGCTCGGCAAAAGTCCAAACTCCTTTATATGCTTCCATTATGTAATCTCCTTATTTAGGTTAATATCTATTCAGGGAGTACGCCTTCGGCGCGCAGTTTTTCGATAAGCTGCCGTGCAACCTCTACTGAATCACCTTTCAGTACTTCGCCCTTGCGCTTCACTTCCACGCCAATAGTATCCGGTATATAGGTAGGAGACCCGTCCTTACCGATAAGTTTTTTGTCGACATCGACTTCGTCCGCCCTCCAGATAGTCGTCTGTTTCTCAGTAGCCCAGAGGGCACCGAAAACAGGCGGAACCCGGACGTCATTGATATTTTTCAAAACCGCCAGGGTAACCGGTGTTTTCACCTCGATTTCCATGTAACCGGTTTCAATCTTTCTCTGAACTATCAGGGTATTGTCACCTGTCAAATCAATCTTCTGAACATAGGTGACATGAGCGATATCGAGAGCTTCGGCAACCTGCGGGCCGACCTGCCCGGTACTGCCGTCGACACTCTCATTACCAAGGAGGATGATGTCGTAGGCACCTATTTTCCGAATACCGGCAGCCAGCGCCCGGGCAGTAGCCCAGGTGTCGGCTCCGCCGAAAGCCCGGTCGCTTAACAGGACGGTTTTATCAACGCCGTAAGCGTAGGCCCAGGCAAGCACTTCGGTCGTATTGTCCGGCCCCATGCTGATGACCGTAACCGTTCCGCCGGTAGCTTCCTTTATCCTGAGAGCTTCCTCGATAGCATTCAAGTCGAGAGGGTTGATGACGACCGGTATGCCCTGCCGTCTGAGTGTTTTCGTTTTGGGATCAAGAGAAAGCCTGTCCCAGTACCGTTCGTCAGGAACAGGTTTGATACAGACTATCATATCTAATGGCTTCATTTTTTCTCCTCGCCTGTTTTTTTCAGTTAAAATCCGCTACCAGTCCAGCTTTCCCCACCATCCTGCCGTTTCCATATTGGTACTGCTCAGGTCCGGGTTAGCTTCGTTGCGGATGACGGCATTGGCTATCATGATATTCAGAGATTCTTCAGTACCACCTGCGCCGAATCTCAACGGAGTGTGCTTGTAGTAGTGATGAGCCATGTAGTCCTCGACGACTCCGTAACCGCCGTGAATCTTGACACAGTGCTCGGCACACCTGATAGCTGCCTTTTCTGCAAAGTTTTTGGCAGTCGCCTGCTCGGCATCAGCGCGGATATTCTTCGTCCGCAGCCAGGCAGCGCGGTAGGTAAGCGCCCGAGAAGCTTCAAGGTCTATTGCCATATTGGCAAGGCGCGCTTGAATCATCTGGAGTTCAGAAATCGGCCTGCCGTAAAGTTTTCTTTCTTTGGCATATTTCATCGCTGTCCTGTAACAGCCTAGCGAAATGCCGGTCAACATGCTGCAGATAGTCTGGCGGCCGATATCACCGACAGCCGCGAAAACAGGGCCAAGGCCGCGTCCGATGCCTGCTTCCTCACCGACGACAAAGTTATCAGGAACGAATACATTATCGAACACGAATTCGGTAAGGTCTCCCTTTCTGCCCAGGGTGTTTTCAAGTCTACCGATTTTAAACCCGTCGAATTCTCTGTCAATGATAAAAGCGGTGAGAGACCGCGCGCCGGGAGTCTTCGGGTCGTTGGGGTCGCCGGTTTTCACCAGCGCCATGATGAAATCGGCATAATGGCCTTCGCTCTGGAAACATTTTCTTCCGTTGATAACCCATCCGCCGTCAACCTTTTTAGCATTGGTCTGAATAGCCAGAACGTCGGAACCACCGGTAGGCTCGGTAACAGCCGGGGTTGCCAGTATGTCGCCCTTGATGATTCCAGGCATATATTTTTTATAGACCGCTCCGCCACAAGCCTTGGCGAAATAGTAAGCAAATTCGCCATAAATAGCGAAGGCCAGGTCAGGCCAGGCCGCACACAGTTCTTCGATGGTAATACAACTGGCTACGTACCCGATTCCGGTGCCGCCCTCTTCTTTGGGAACGATGTGAAGATGAAGGCCAGCTCTCGTCTGGCGCCTGGCTTCCTCATCCCACATCTCCTGATCGTCGATAATCAGTTCTTTCCGACGCGGAATAATGTATTTTTCGCAGTATTCACGAGCTATTTTTCGTGACATTTCTTCTGCCGGCGATAACTCAAAAGGCATAATGTAACCTCCTTAACGATGTACCTTTTTACTAAAAACCATCCCCCAGCAAGAAATACTTCGTGGGGTTTTTGACATAAAAAAACCAAGAAACTGAAGTAGCTTCCAGAAGCTTATTCTGACACAACGCCTGCTGTCTGTCAACTGCAAATATAGGTAGTTTCATTGATTAACGGCCGATAATCAGAGTATATAATATCATTAGCGTTTTCGTATTTTTTAAGGGTAAATTGTCATTAACAAAATATTGGATTTTTTTCTTTTTATCCGATTCCCGGTGTTTGACATCGCTTGACAGTCGCAATATACTGAGTAGTGACACTCCCGGATTTCAATCATCATGATAACAAGAAATCCGTTTTTGCTGTGTAATTTTTATTTTTGAGAAAGAAGGAGGATACTATGATTATTGATGCCCACATGCACCTTAGCGGAAGCGGCTGGGTAAGAGGTAAGTACCTGCGTTTCGTGTGGCAGATGTACGTTACCGAGTATAACCGGGTGCACAAAACAAACAAAACCATCGATGACTTCAGAAATATGTTGACAGCTATGAAGCCGTCAGTGGTTGATCCTGAAGGCGATGGTGTCATCGAGTTGATGGACAAAGCCGGGGTTGACAAGGCTGTTATCTTCCCTGTCGACTGGGAATCCGTAACCGGGGCTCCGAACGTTCCTGTCATGGAACAAAACAAAGCCCATGCCGACGCGGCAAAGAAGCACACGGGCCGCTTCGTACCGATATGTGCTCTTAACCCCACCCGTGGCGACGCCATGGACCGCGCTAAACAGGCTGTTGAAGAATGGGGGATGAAGGGGTTCTACTTCATGCCGGCTTCGGGATTCCGCCCGGATGACCCGGTTTGTTTCCCCATCTACGAAAAAGCTGTCGAATGGAAAGTGCCGGTTATTATCCACTCCGGCAAGGAGATAGCTCATTGGGACTATTGCCACCCGTTCAGAATCGCCAATGTCGGCCTAATGTATCCTGAACTGAAGGTGGTTATCGGGCACGCAGGGACAAGAATATACCGGAGAGAAGCCATAGAAGCCTGTATCGTACCGAATGTTTATATGGACTTCTCAGAGTACCAGGGTTTCTGGCACCTTCAGCCCGAAAAATTCTACAACTGGTTGCGGGATGCTATCGATGCTTGCGGTCCTCAGAAGGTAATGTTCGGCAGCGGTTTCCCCAATCCGAACGTGTTGACCCCCGAAGCCGAATGGGTCAAGGCAATTACGGAACCGAAGACGAATGTCAAGTTCACTGCCGAGGAGATAGATTTCGTCATGGGCAAGACTGCCGAGTCAGTCTTCGATTTTTCTTAAACCTTAATTAGTAAAACAAATAATCGGAGGAAAATATGGCTGATATTCTGGATATCATCTCCAGCCGGCAGAGTATCCGTAAATATACGGATGAACCCGTCCCGGACGAGATGGTTGATAAAATCCTTGAAGCCGCGCGGTGGGCACCGAGCGGAGAAAACGAACAACCCTGGCACTTCGTTGTTGTCAAAGACCCCGAAACCCGCAAGAAAATCGGTGAATACTGCAAGGTAGGCACCGGCCAGAGAGGTACCGCCGAACACTGTCTTCATGAAGACCACCGTTTCGATGTTTATACCGACCCGGTCGAAAAAGCCCGTCTGCAGGAATTCTACTACAGTGGTTCCGTATCGTTCTTCCCGGCCAATGCCCCCGTCGTCATCATCGCCGCGGGCAAAGTCACTGGAATGATGGATACCCCGTACGACCTTTCGGCAGCAATTCAGAATGCCATTCTCGAAGCTCACTCTCTCGGGCTGGGAGCCTGCTGGGTCCACGGACCCGCGGTCTACCCCCGAATCGTCAAGAAACTGAAAGAGCTTCTCGGTATTCCCACCGGTATGGCTGACTATAAAGTCCTCGCCATCATCTCGGTCGGCTGGCCGGCAGGAAAACGAAGTCACCCCCAGGGAAGGAAAGAAAGGTCGACCTTCGTGCACTTCGAAAAATTCGGGAACATGAAGAGGGGCTAAATGGATCAGATAGCATATACAAACGACCTGCTCACCAGGTTCGAAGAAATTTTTTACCATGAACTGTCGCAGATTAACGCTCGCTGCAAGGTCGAGTTAATCGGCTCCGATTTCCTCAATGATAAAAACATCAAAGGGAATACGGTCGAGGAACTGGTCCAGAACTGTATCGATGAAATCAAGGCTGACGGCTTCGTCAAGGACATGACCGGTAAAGTTACCGGACGCGGCATTCTCCTGAAACTCAACATGAAAGGCTGCATCCACCTGCCGAAAGAAGCGAAACTCCAGGCACAGGGAATCGAGCCCTACCTCTGCCCTCTGGCAAACATGATTTCCGAGCAGATAATCAGCAAACTGAACTACATGACCACCTATTCAGCCGGCATGACTGTCGATACACAGAAAGGCGAATGCGTCATATACTGCGCCATTTACAAGGATATGGACTCTATCGGCAAGGTATCGGACTGGACAAAGGAATAGAATCTCTCGATTCCGCCTCCGGTATTGACAGATACGGAATGAGGGTATATAGTAAGTCATTACCTTGTTTAACAAAAAGAAATAGAAGGCTGTGAACAGGACTAGTAGCCTGCGAAGCGGGACTCAGAGAGTCGGGAAAGCGATATGGTAATTCCGTATCCGGGTGGAAACCGATGTCAGCGCCGAAGGTGAATGGACCCGGGAGCCGCAAATCGAAAATTCCGGATTAACCGGATAGAGTAGGCTTTGCCGCAGGGGGAGCGTTATCAAACCCCGGGGTATCGAGCTTTCAGGCTCCGTACCTGACCGAGATGGTTGCTGCCTGATGTATGCAACCAAGAAGGGTGGCACCGCGGATAAACCCCCGCCCCTTTAAGGGACGGGGGTTTTTGTATTTATCAAACAACACGGAGAAAAGAAAACGATAAGGAGAACTATATGAACACCAGAATGTTTTTTCTTCAACAGAAAGACATGCCGAAGCAGTGGTATAACATACAGGCGGACTTACCCGTCCCACTGCCTCCCTACTATCACCCGGCAACGAAAAAACCGATTGGGCCGGCTGACCTCGCGCCCCTCTTTGCCATGGAGTTGATAAAACAGGAAGTCAGCCAGGAGCGCTACATCGATATCCCCGAAGAAGTTCAGGATATCTACAGAACCTGGAGACCAACCGCTCTTCACCGCGCTTACAGCCTGGAGAAAGCCCTCGATACTCCCGCCAAGATTTTCTACAAGTACGAAGGCACCAGCCAGGGCGGCAGCCATAAACCGAACACGGCCATTGCTCAAGCCTACTACAATAAAAAAGAAGGCATCAATCGACTCACCACCGAAACCGGGGCCGGACAGTGGGGCAGTTCACTTTCTTTTGCCTGTAAACTCTTCAATATCGAACTGAAAGTGTACATGGTAAAAGTCAGCTACAACCAGAAACCCTACCGCCGCCTGATGATGGAAACCTGGGGTGCCACCTGTGTTCCCAGCCCCAGTCCCGATACAAAAATCGGCCGCGATATGCTGGCTAAAGACCCGGACTGTCCCGGCAGCCTCGGCCTGGCTATCAGTGAAGCCGTCGAAGACGCTGTTTCGAGAGACGATACCCATTACTCGCTCGGCAGCGTCCTCAACCATGTCCTGATGCACCAGACCATCATCGGACAGGAAGCGATGCTCCAGATGGAGATGGCCGGGTATTACCCCGATATTGTCATCGGCTGCGTCGGCGGCGGCTCCAACTTCGCGGGCATGTTCCTGCCCTTCGTTAAAGACAAAATCAGCGGCAAAAAACCCGGACTGCGTATCATCAACGTCGAACCGGAGAGCTGCCCTACCCTCACCAAAGGTCTTTATGCCTATGATTACGGCGATGAAGCCGGCATGGCTCCCATTGCCAAGATGTTCACCCTCGGCCATTCCTTCATGCCGCCTCCGGTTCACGCCGGCGGCCTCCGTTACCATGGCATGGCACCGATTATCTGCCATCTCCACAAGCTTGGATTCGTCGAAGCGGTTGCCGTACCCCAGATAGCCACTTTCGAAGCAGGGGTTCAGTTCGCCCGTACCGAAGGTATTATCAGCGCTCCGGAAACCAACCACGCTATCAGAGCTACCATTAACGAAGCCCTGAAATGCAAAGAGACCGGTGAGTCTAAGGTTATCCTGATGTGTCACAGTGGACACGGACATTTCGACCTGACTTCCTACGAACAGTATCTCGGCGGAAAACTGGTCGATTATGCGTACCCCGAAGAGAAAGTCAGGGAAGCTCTGGCAACCCTGCCCCAGATAGAAGAATAAAGTATACTGACAGGCTCGAAAAAGGGACGGTGATGTAATGTGCCGTCCCCTTTTTTTTTTGGCATTCCGACGGGTTTTCTACGAAAATCCAATTCTTATATAATAGTGGTAGAAAGACCGGTATGCTCCAGCCCCGGCAAACGCCCGTGAGTTAAACTTAATATTTTCTTAACAGTTAATTGATACATTGGTACTGGAGGCAGGGATATGAGGAAAATAGCAGTATTACTGGTATCGTTGATAGTCATTCTAACGGTCATTTTAAGTACAGGCTGCTCGCTCATCGTCAGTAGCACAACAGAAAATTCGGATAATACCTCCCAGACCATTGAGCCGGAAATTGAAACTATTGAGGGAAACGGGAATAACAGTGCGGTAACCATCCCGATTTGCGAGCATCAGCCGGCTCTCCCAAGCATCGCCGATGTCGTTGCCGAGGTCAAACCTTCGGTCGTTATCATCAATACCGAAGTCGAAGCCTACGATTACTTCTACCGCCCGACGACCCAGGAAGCCACCGGTTCTGGCTTTATCATCACCGAGGACGGCTATATTGTTACTAACAATCATGTCATTGAAGGTGCGCAGTCTATTACCGTCATCCTCGACGACAAGCGCAGTTTCAGCGCCGAAGTCATCGGTACCGACCCCTACACTGATATGGCAGTTATAAAAATCGACGCCGATAACTTGCCGACGGTAAAAATGGGCGATTCATCGATAATGCGAATCGGCGACTGGGTCGTCGCTATCGGCAACTCACTGGGCGAAGGCACGAGTGCCACGAACGGCATTATCAGTGCCAAGAATGCGTCGCTGTCCTTCTCCGCCGAACAGACGCTCTATAATCTGCTGAGAACCAACGCCGAAATCAACCAGGGTAACTCCGGCGGACCGCTCGTTAATATGTCCGGGGAAGTTGTCGGTATCACCAGCGCCAAGGTCGCCAGCGTCGGCGTCGAGGGCATGAACTATGCCATCAGCACGGAAACCGCCACCCCTATTATCGAACAACTTATTAATCAGGGATACGCTTCCCACCCCTGGCTCGGTGTCTCTCTGTACACGGTTGATGAATATGTCATCGAACGGTTTATCCTGGCTGTCGACAAGGGAGCTTTCCTGGTGGAAGTCGTTCCGGACAGTCCGGCCAGCAAAGCCGGACTTGAAACCTACGATGTTATCACCAGATTCAACGGACAGGACATTGCCGACGTCGATGAACTGATTGAAGCGATTCAGAAAACCCGGGTCGGCCAGGAAGTCGAAGTCACCTACTGGCACGGCAACCAGGAAATGACCACCACTCTCACCCTCGGCGAAAGGCCGACCGAATCGTAATCCTCCCCGCGCCTGACAGGAAATCGAAAAGCCCTGTTCTTTGCGAACAGGGCTTTTTTCTTCATTGTGCTGACCGGTATCACGCCAGCTTTTTGACCCCCATCGAAACCGCATGCCCGCTGATTTTGAATTCTTCCCGGTAGTCAGCATTCTCAGGAACGCCCACCATCAGTTTGTCGGTCAGCGTCTCCTGCCTGATGTAATCTCCGGTGACACCACCGGCCATAATACCATTGACATACTCGTCGCCCTCATAGTGGACGATTATGTGGTCAGCAATATCGAAATCCGCCGAACGCCGCATGTTCTGAATCCGGTGGACTATTTCCCGGGCCATTCCTTCGGCTTCGAGTTCCGGCGTCAGGACAGTATAGATAGCAGAATTCGTATTGCCTTCGGCTGCAACCATGTACCCTTCCTTGCCATTCAGTATTTCAACCTCAGCGAACAATTGCACCTCCACGGTTTTCACGTTCAGCTCATCCAGCACCATCTGCATAATTTCTTCATTCGCCAGTGCCCGTTTCTCACGGTCGGTGGCAACACCGATATAGTTGACTGCCAGCGGCTGTCTCACCTTGATACCCGCTTTGCTTCTTACCGCTCTGCCAAGGCTCGATACCTTCATCGCCAGCTTGTTGGCTTCGGAAAGCTGCTCATCAATCATGCTTTCATCAGCAGCAGGGAAGTCAGCCAAGTGAACGCTTTCGGGAGCCGCCGGGTTCACTGAAACCACCAGGTTCCGGTACAGCTCTTCGGAAAGAAACGGAGTGAATGGTGCCATCAGCTTCGCCAGCGTCACCAGGCATTCGTACAGTGTGTTGTATGCCGAAAGTTTATCGGTATCGTTCTCACTCTTCCAGAACCGTCTCCGGCTCCGCCGTACGTACCAGTTAGACAGCAGGTCAATGAATGTCTCAATTTTTCGTCCGGAATCGGTCGGATTGTAGTTTGCCAGACCGCCGTCAACATCGATAATCAACTGACTCAGCTCTGAAAGTATCCACTTGTCCAGTTCCGCTTCAGGTTTAAAGGACATCCCATCGGCAGGTTTGAATTCATCGATGTTCGCGTACATAACAAAGAATGAATAGACATTCCAGAGAGTCGAAAGTACCCGCCGTGAAACTTCGGTGACCTGTTTCGTATCGAACTGACGGGGGATGCCGGACGGCGACCCGGTGTAAAGGTACCAGCGCAAGGCGTCGGCTCCGTCCTTATTGATGACATCTTTCGGCCAGACGATATTGCCCCGGCTCTTGCTCATTTTTTTACCCTTGGCATCGAGTACCAGCTCCAGGCAGATACAGTTCTCGAAAGCGACACGGTCGAATAGCATCGTCGATATGGCATGAAGGCTGTAAAACCAGCCTCGGGTCTGGTCGACGCCTTCGCTGATGAACTCCGCAGGCGAAACGCTTTTCTCGAACAGTTCTTTATTTTTCATTGGATAATGGAACTGAGCGAA
This sequence comes from uncultured Dehalococcoidales bacterium, assembly GCA_964579355.1. Taxonomy (GTDB): domain Bacteria; phylum Chloroflexota; class Dehalococcoidia; order Dehalococcoidales; family UBA2162; genus MGML01. Next base: position 17,501 of record CAZOGR010000001.1, read on the forward strand.
CGGCATCGAACCGGATTCGAACCAGCAGTCCATTACTTCCGGGGTACGTTTCATTCCTCCGCCGCATTTGCCACATGAGAAGGTAATATCATCCGCGTAAGGCCGGTGCAGATCGATCGTTTCGGCAAAGCCGCTGAAACCGGGTTTCGCCCTTAACTCATCGATACTGCCGACACACTCCATCTCACCGCATTTCTCGCAGCGCCAGATTGGCAGTGGCGCCCCCCAGTACCGTTCCCGAGCAAACGCCCAGTCGACATTATTCTCTAGCCAGTTGCCGAACCGACCGGATTTAATATGCTCCGGATACCAGTTAATCCCCCGGTTCAGATCCATCATCCGCTCTTTGACGGCGGTTGTCTTGATGTACCAGGTCTGCTTGGCATAGTAGAGCAGCGGGGCGTCGCAGCGCCAGCAGAAAGGATAGGTGTGCTTCACCATCTCCCGGCGATAGAGTAGTCCGCGTTCCTTTAATTCTTCCATTATCAGCGGGTCGGCTGCCTTGACGAACTTGCCGGCAAAGGAATAGGACCCAATCAGATTTCCCTGTAGGTCTACCTGCTGGACGAAATCCAGTTTTTTCGTTTTCCCGGCTTCGTAGTCGACTTCGCCGAAAGCGGGTGCAACATGGACGATACCGGTACCGTCATCCATCGTCACAAAATCACCGCCGATAACGGTATACATCAGATTAGTCTCCGGTTCCTGTTTGACCAGCGAACCGTCGTCCTGGAATCTCAGACGATCGACCGAGTATTCATGCGGATTGTAGAGCGGCTGATAACGAATACCCACCAACTCTTTACCGGGGATGTTTTTCACCGATGTGTATCCTTCCGGATTCAGAATGACCGCCAGCCGGGCTGCCATGACCAGGTAATCGTTCTCACCCTGTAAGACCACATACTCGGAATCCGCCGATACTGCCAGGGCAGTGTTGCCGGGCAACGTCCAGGGAGTCGTCGTCCATGCCAGCAGGTATACCGGTTTATCAGACGGCAGTTTTTCCGAGATATCATCGGCTACCTTAAACTTTATGTAAACAGAAGGGTCGACCGTATCGTCTTTATACCCCTGGGCGACCTCGTGTGAGCTTAAGGACGTTCCGCAGCGCGGGCAGTGAGGTGTCACCCGGTATCCCTGGTAGACAAGTCCTCTGTCCCACATCTGCTTCAGCGCCCACCAGACAGATTCTATGTAGCTGTTGTTCATCGTCACGTAGGCATTGTCGAGGTCGACCCAGTAAGCAATGCGCTCGGTCATGCTATTCCACTCTTTAAGATAGGTAAAGACGCTGTCCCGGCACCGCTTGTTGAATACTTCAATGCCGATTTTTTCAATCTGGTCCTTGCTGGTTATTCCGAGCTGTTTTTCCACTTCCAGTTCGACAGGCAGGCCATGTGTATCCCAGCCCGCAATACGTGGCACGTAGTACCCCTTCATCACCTTGTAACGAATGATGATATCTTTGTAGGCCCGCGCGAGCACGTGGTGAATACCGGGATTGCCATTCGCGAAGGGAGGCCCCTCGTAAAAAACGAACCGGTCGTTCTTTTCCCGCGAGGTAACGCTTTTCCCGAAAACATCAATCTGTTTCCAGAGCTCCAGGATATCTTCTTCCATCTTTGGAAAATTAACATGGCTCCCGACAGGTTTAAACATCACTCACTCCACTTTTTTTCAGTTTCTTACCAATAAAAAAACCTCGTCACAGGGACGAGGCTGCTATAGCTCCGCGGTACCACCCTTGTTTCCCGATTGCATCGGGACACTCATCAAAGCACATTACAATGCTTCCGCTGTCGGTAACGGTCAGCGACTCCGTTCAAGCCTACTAACCCCGGGACTGCCGGGATATTCGGTTGACGACTCGGGAGGGATTTTCGGGAAGACGGCCACGTCTGCTTTCACCGAACCAGACTCGCTGCGTACCCGGATACTTCCTTACTCTTCTCCGTCACTGTCTTTAACAATAAAAGACTAACGTACAATTGGTTATTTGTCAATCGCAGAAGCGGTTTTAGCTGCAATAACGGCCTATCAGGCCTTCTTCGGAAGGATAACAACCCGACGGGATTCCCCCTGCCCGATACTTTCGGTCAGCACATCCGGGTGGTCTACCAGTGCAAGGTGAATGATTCGCCGTTCGTAGGCCGGCATCGGTTCCAGAGTAAACGACATCTTTTTCGTTTTTACCTGCTCTGCCATTTGCCGTGCAAATATCTGCAAGGCTTCGTAACGGCGCTGCTTGTAGCCTTCGACATCGAGGATAATCGGTTTCCAAGTTTTTTTCTGCTGGCCGACAATCAGCCTGACAATATACTGAAGGCAAGAAAGAGTCTGGCCCCGGCGTCCGATAAGTATACCTAGATCGTCACCTTCGATGTTAAGACAAATCGTTTCAGTGGATTCTTCTCCGTCATCTGTCAGTGGAGCCTGGAATTCAGCGGTGCCATCAATTTCCAGCAATGATAAAAGATTGTTCAGCGTTTCCCGGACGTATTCTGATATATCGTCATCAACCGGCTTAGGTGCAGTCTCCAAAATGGTTACCCGTATGACAGCCTCTTCAGCTCCGATACCGAGGATGCCTGACTTACCTTCGTTTAGGACGTCGACTCTTACTTCCTCCCGGCTGACGCCTAATTGATTGAGAGCTACCTGAATAGCTTCCTCGACTGTCCTGGCTTTCACTTCCAGACTCTCGTTCATTTTTATCCTCTTCCCGGGCGGGACTCGGTTCAATAACGATATCAGCCCGTGTGTCTTCTGCCGTCAATGCTTTTTTCTGTTTGGGAACCCGCCCTTCTTTTATCTTCGGCTCAGGGCCTTTTTTCCCTTTAAGGAAAGAAAAAGAAAGCCCTCCCCATCCGGTCGTGAAATACTGCAGGATGACCCGGATAAGGGTCGAGGTAAACCAGTACAAGGCAAGTCCGCTCGGAACCGAAATGCAGATAAAACCGAACATCAGCGGCATCATCCAGTTCATCATCTGAGCCTGAGCGGCCTGCTGCGGGTTGGCATTCGGGTTGCTCGTCATCTTCTGCTGAACATACATGACCGCCGCGACCAGGAAGCCCATGATGAAGTTGGGCACCGCCAGGTCCAGGAAAAGGAAACTGCTGTTCAGCGGCAGCAGGGAAAATACCGAATCCCATGACGAGTATAAACGCTGCGATAAATCGAGAAATCCCTCCGGCGAAGTCGCCAGCAACCGGATGATTGACTGGTAGAGCGCCACCCACACCGGCATTTGCACCAGCATCGGCAGCAGACACCCTGCCGGGCTGACTCCCGATTCTTTCATCAGCCGCATCTGTTCTTCGGCGGCTTTCTGCTTGTCCTTAGCGTATTTCTTCTGAATCTCAGCAACCTCAGCCTGCATAGACTGCATTGCCTTGCTGGACTTCAATTGCTTCATTGTCAGAGGGTACATTATCAGGTTAACGACAATCGTCAGAACGATGATGGACAGTCCGAAATTCCCGAAAAGGAAATCGGACATCACTATCATAACGTTAACCAGCGGATTCAGTATTATAAGGTCCCAGATGAACCCAACCCATTCCAAGAGCGTTACCTCACTTTATCTTCGCTCGGTTAAGATTCCGGATTGATGACGAGTTCCCTCTTTGCTCCGGTCTTCGCGTCAATCTCGTATACTTTATCTAAACTGGAGTGAACGTAAATTTTCCCGTCTCCGGCAATCAAATCGGCATAAATTTTTTCGCCCTTTTCCAGCACCGCCACCACTCCCCGCCCGTTGTCATCCTCACTGATGGCATGGAGTTTACCTTCCTGCGTACCGACTATCAGCATATCATCGATTATAACCGGTGACGACGAAATCGGGCTTCCGAGGTCGTACTCGGCTTTCTTTCTACCGGTCGCCCTTTCGAGAACGTACATCTTGCCGTCCAGACATGAGGCAAAGATGACATCTCCGTAAACGGCAGGCTTCGCCCAGAACCAGTTACCGGCCTTAAACTGCCATTTTACCGTCCCGGTCGCGGCATTCAGCGCGTAGATATTTCTATCAAATGAGCCGATATACACGGTGTTTCCATCGACCACTGGCGTCGAAACGATTGCCCCTTCTGTCTCGAATTCCCATTTCAGGCTGCCGTCAATCGTATTCAAGGCAATCAGCTTCTTGTTGAACGAACCGATATATAACGTATCGTCGCTCACCGCCGGAGTCGACCAGATCATGTCGTCGATTTCGATTTCCCATTCTTTGAAACCATCCCTGGCATCGAGAGCGAAAATCTTGTTTCCCGAAGTACCGAAGTAGAGTTTCCCGTTATCGTAAAGGACACTACCGATAAGTGCCCCGCTGATACTTTCGTCGCGCGGGTAAACCCACCTCGGTTCGTAACGTATTTCTTCGGTTGTAAAGGCATAAATTTTACTGGTCGCGCCGTTGCCGCCGATAACCACAAGACCGTCGGCAATGACCGGAGATCCGTAAATGACCATGCGTGTCGCCGCTTGCCCGCAGCTTAAGAACCCCGTTGAAGCCTGCGTGCTTTCCAGAGGTAACGACTGGACGATACTCCCATCATCCAGGTTGACGGTGACCAGATTACCTGTCATGGAGCCGACATAGAGAGTATTATCCTGAACGACTCCTCCCGCCCATCCGGCAGCGGTTGCTCCCCGGCTCATGCAGCCGGTGAAAAATATCACGCTTGTCAGGAGAAAAAGGCTGATAAGCAGCAGAGATGTTTTGAATTTTCTATTATTTTGTTTCATTTACTCTTTTAAGAAAATCTCGTTCCTGGTATTACGGTACCGGGTCGTAGCCCCCATGATGAAACGGATGGCAGGTTGATATTCTCCGGATTCCGAGCCATATTCCCTTGAGAATACCGTATTTTTCTATCGCTTCGTACGTATATTGGGAACAGGTCGGCAGGTAGCGGCATGTCGATGGTAATGCCTGAGATATCGTCACCTGATATAACCGTATCATTCCCATCGCAATCTTTTTCATGCTGTCGCCTGTCCGTGTCTGTTTATCCTACATCTTTCAGCAATCCAGCTCTGGAAAGAATCCTTTCCACGGATACTTTCAGAGAGGAGAAACCCGCACTAGCTGCTGCCGAGCGAACAATGTAGACAACATCCCAACCCGGTTTAACCGGTTCACTTCGTACAATTTCTTTCAACCGGCGCTTCATTTTGTTCCTGGTTACCGCATTGCCGACTCGTTTACTGACTGAAAACCCGAACCTCGATAGTGCCAGATTATTCGGCAAGGCTTTCATAACCAGAAACCGGGACGACCATGATGAGCCTTTATCGTATACTTCCGTGTACTGGCGTGGTTTCGTAAGGCGTTCCTCTCTTTTCATTACTCCCTCTTGCGGGTGTTAATGCGAGAGTATACCACCCGACTAGACCACGGTAAGACGCAGGCGTCCCTTTAATCTCCGAGCCCGTAATACGGCTCTGCCGCCCCTTGAACTCATTCTTTTAAGGAATCCGTGTTCGCGCTTGCGAGGGATTCTCTTTGGTTGATAGGTCCTCTTTGGCATTCTAACCCCTTATTTGCTTCTACCTGGAATACACGTCAATAGTACAGGTATCGTTTTTCTGTTATTCCGCTTCCACGGTCGCTGCCGATTCTTCGGCGGTGGTCGGTTCTTCTGCAGCTGCCGCTTCAGGCGGCGGAGGAGGCGCGACAACCCGTACCGGCGCGGCCATCGAGGTCCCGACTTTCCTCATGTGAGCCGGAACGTACGGCAACAAGGCAAGATGTCTTGCCCGCTTGATAGCTACGGCCAGAACGCGCTGATGCTTGGCGCATGTTCCTGTTCGCCGTCGCGGAACTATCTTCGCCCTGTCGGAGACAAAACTCCTCAGCTTGTCAGGGTCTTTATAGTCTATCCTGGCTGACTTATCAGCACAGAAAGTACAAACTTTACGTTTGGGTGCGTACTTGGGCCTGCTCCACTTTTTTACAACCCCTGTTGGTTTCTTTCTCGCCACTTGCTACTTCTCCAATTTTCCAGGTTATTATTTTACATCCCTAGAAGGGAATATCATCAGGTTCTATATCATATGCCCCGTTATCCGCAGGTCTCTCCTCATGGAACTGGGATGATGCCTGTCTGTCAAGGAAACTTACCCTGTCAGCGACAATCTCATTGCGGGAACGCTTCTGGCCGTCCTGCCCTTCCCAGGTATGAGTCCGAAGTCTGCCTTCGACGTAGACCAGCCTTCCCTTGCTTAAATACTGATTACACTGTTCTGCCAGCTTACCCCAGGTCACCACCGTGAACCACTCCGTCTCTTCCCGGCGCTCGCCATCAGAGGTTGTGTATTTCCGGTTCGTCGCAGTGCTGAAAGACGTTACCGCCCTTCCGTTCGGAGTAAATCTCATCTCAGGTTCACTGCCGAGATTACCGATAATGATTATTCTGTTAACGCTTACCATTCTCTTAAAGCTCCTTATCCTCCCCCGGAATATCCGGAAGACTCGGGCTTTTTCTCTGTTTCTTAATCACAAACAATCAGCAGATGCCGCAGAACTTCATCAGAAATCCGTAAGCTGTTCTCGAGGTCTTTCCCATCGGCGGGTTTCATCTTGAGCAGGAACAGAACGTAGTATCCGTCAATCATGTGTTTGATGGGATAGGCAAGGCGTCTTTTTCCCCACCGTTTGACATCGGTTACCTCGCTGCCCCTGCTGGTTACATAATTTTTTACATTTCCTATGGAAGCTTCAAGCTTTTCTTCAGGTACCTCCGCGGAAAATACGACGGTTAACTCATAGTCTCTAAGTTGTGTTTCCTCTTGCGTTGCCAAATTGCCAGACACCTTTCCCTTTACTAAAAAAGCTTTGACACATTATACCACATATTCAAGCCGGTTCACAATATGACAGCTTTCGCCAGACACGGCAACCAGCGCCATTGCCCGATATTATTTCAACAGCAGCGATTTATTATATACGTGCCCGCCGTACCGATGCAATATTCATTCAGCAGAAAGCGGGAGCTATGGTTTTCACAGCTCCCGCGATGCTTGCCTTTTTTCAACAATATAAGAATTACCGATTTTATACCCAGCCGCGAAGTTTCATCGCTTCGACGACTCTCTGTATCGCCAGGACGTAAGCCGCCTGCCGCATGTTTATCTGGTATTCTTTGTGGGTGTTGTACACCGAATGATAAGCTGCAGTCATCCTCCGATCAAGGCGTTCCCGGACATCTTCTTCTTCCCAGGTATACCGGTAGAAATTCTGTACCATTTCGAAGTAGGAAACGGTCACGCCGCCGGCATTACACAGGAAGTCGGGAATGATATGCACGCCTTTGTTGTAGAGAATCTCGTCCGCTTCAGGAGTCGTCGGGCCATTGGCCAGCTCGGCAATGATTTTCGCTTTGATGCGTGAGGCGTTTTTCTCGGTTATCACATTCTCGACCGCCGCTGGAATCAGGATATCGACATCCAGTTCTAGTACTTCTTCATTCGAAAGTGTCTGCAATTCAGGCAGGTTACATACCGAACCGGTCTGTGTCTTGCAGGCAGCAGCCTCGGACAGGTTGACACCCGTAGGGCAGGTAACGCCGCCTTTACTATCGCAGACAGCTACGATGGTCGATCCGAAAAGTTCGTGGCAGAGCTGGGCTGCGTAGGAACCGGCATTGCCGAAGCCCTGAACAGCTACCTTCGCCTTGCTGAGGTCGACGCCAATCGTCTTTGCCGCTTCTCGAATGGTGAACATCCCACCGCGGGCGGTTGCATCGCCTCTGCCCGGAGAGCCGCCGATTGCCAGAGGTTTACCGGTAATGACCCCGAACTCCGGTTTTTGGGAAATGACCGAATACTCGTCCATCATCCAGGCCATAATCTGGGGAGTCGTGTAAACATCAGGCGCCGGGACATCTTTTTCCGGGCCGATAAACGGATAAACGGCTCTGATATAGGCACGGCTCAATCGTTCGAGCTCGCCGGTAGACATACTCTTCGGATTGCAGATAACGCCGCCTTTACCACCGCCCAGCGGTAAATCAAGCAGAGCACATTTCCAGGTCATCCAGGAAGCCAGCGCCCTGACTGTATCGATGGTCTCGTCAGGGTGGAACCTGATACCGCCCTTGGTCGGGCCTTTTGCATCGTTGTAATGAACGCGGAACCCCTCGAATACCTTGACGGTACCGTCATCCATGCGCACCGGTAAGGCTACATGAAGCTCCCGCAGCGGGGTTTTCAATATCGCTGTTACTTCAGGAGGAAGGTTTAGAATGTTTGCGCACGCGTCAATCTGACGCTTTGCGACTTCAAACGGGTTAATGTCTGACATCGTCTTCATTTTTCCTTTTCTTTAGTTTTCTATTTATCTTTACCGTAATTCGTCTGGCTTTACTCCGAATCGCGGAGATATTCCATCGTTATTCTCTGACTTTTATCCCTCTGCTCTTCAGGTACGCTTTCGCCTCCGGTATTTTTATCTCCCCAAAATGGAATATCGAAGCCGCCAGCACCGCCGATGCTTTCGCTTCCACCACTGCTTCACAGAGGTGTTCAAGTGTCCCGGCGCCGCCGGACGCGATAACCGGAATGCTGACCGCTTCCGCCACCGCTCTCGTCATTTCGATATCGTATCCCGCCCGGGTTCCGTC
>CAZOGR010000001.1:26233-40550 GCA_964579355.1 uncultured Dehalococcoidales bacterium
ACTCTGCCGTCTTTGACATCCAGACAGGGAATGACTCTAACTTCTTTCATCATTGATCTCGAAAACCTTCCTTAGTTCCTGATATTCGACAATCGTGCTCATAGCATAATTCTGGCTGGTAATACCGGCTTCGGCAGCCGCCGCTACCGGATTCAATCCACCAACCAGGACGATGCCGATTCTGTTGACTTCAATGGATATTTCGCAGACCGGTTCGCTGACATTCCCCATGAGCATTATGCCATGAATACCGGCACTCTCCAGGTGCTCTTTCACCTCTTCCGCCCGGGACTTGCAGATTGCTGGTACTTCCCGGTAGTTTGCCAGAATGTCTCCATTACCGCTTTTTATCACTCCCCCTACCGTTGTCATGTTGGCCCGGATAAAAATCTCCGTCGGGTCGAGTGTACTGCCATCATAATTGATAATTTCTACGAACCGGAGCGGTAGCCGGTCCCGCATCTGAAGAATACCACCGAACTTGGAGTCCATCGGTACTCCCGCTTTCAGCAGTGTTCCGTTCACAACGATACTGCATACGGTGGCAATGCCGACTTTTCCTTCCGGTACTGTCAAATCGCCGATTCGTTCTCCCTCGCCGGCTACCTTGACCAGGTCGCTAACGCAAAAACCGGCCTTGAAAACCGGCTTCATATGCTTGAGAGCTTTTTCGAAATCCTTCTTTTCGTAGAACGATACGTTAACCGGAACCGAACCGGTTTTCTTTATCCAGTCGAACGTCGTTCGGAAAGCCAGCATTTCGATTCTCGAAAGTGCCGAACCGATTTTCCGGGTTACCATAGCTTTTTTCAGTTCAACCTGTCCGAGTTCGGTAATCATCCGACCGTCTCTTCGGCTGACCAGTTTGGTGAGTCCCTTTTCGTCCATCAGCCGGAGGTGGTACCGTACCGATCGCTCGCTGAGCTCGATGCCCCGATCTTTCAACCGCTGGGCAATTATCCGCGAACCCACCACCTCCTTCGAATTTCCTAAAGAATTCAGGATTGCTACTACTTTCTGTTCGACATCGTGTGTATCAAAACCCATCGGAACCTCCGGATTAAGGCAACCAATTACCGCATAACATGGAATTTCGATTATAGATGAAAAGAGAATACGCTGTCAAACCAAATACGAAATTTTCGCATTCAGCCGACAGCGTACTCTATTGCCGATATTTTGCCGTTAAAAGACGGCTTTCTTTCAGCCCATTATCTTCCTGTTGTTTCTATTCGTAGGTTCTGAATCGACGGGTCGTTCCGATATAGCTGACCAGAGAACCCAAGGTATCAAAGTCGGTTTCCCGTGAACTCCGTTCCTCCAGGATATCAAGTGCTTCTTCGCGATAAGCTTCCATCAGGTAGGGAATGCCCGTTACGTCGGCGCATTCTTTGGTAAGTGCCATCAGGTCTCTTCGTTTTATCGCCACAAGATTGAACCGCCTCGCTCCCGCCATAATCTGCTGAAGCCCGACTCTCAGCTTCTCACTGTAGCTGTAAATACCCAGCGCTCCGAGCGGGATGTCTTTTATTTCCGAAGAACCGACGATATCTTTCACTTCCTCGTAGCAGACGAATATTTCTTCGGGGGTCTGACCGAATTGTCCGACCGTATTCGGTAGTTTTCCTTCTTCGAGCCACTTGCCGATATTTTTACCAACCATGCCAGGTATCATCATCGCCCGGCCCATGCAGACCGCCTTCGTAAACGGAGCTCCGAGTGCCAACGCTTTAAAAATGCCGTCTTCGCTGCTGAAACCGCCGCCGAAAGCAATATCGGGTACCCGCTCGCCCCGGTTCGCCAATCGGTCGCAGAATTCCCGGGCTGCCGCGTGGAGGTAAAGTGCTGGAATTCCCCACTCCTCCATCATCCGCCAGGGGCTCATGCCCGTGCCGCCACCAGCGCCATCGATGGTCAGCAAATCTATTTTTGCTCTCGAACTCCACTTGATTGCCATTGCCAGTTCGCGAAGCGAATAGGCGCCGGTCTTCAGGGTGATGCGCTTGAAACCGAGACCGCGCAGCCGTTCCACCTCATCGTAGAAGGACTCTTCGCTGATAAAACCGAGCCGGCTATGCCGTTCGAATTCTTTCAATGATCCGTCCCGGAAACTCGCCTGGCTGAGTGGGTTCGAGGGGTCAGGCGTAACAATGTAACCTCGTTTCTGCAATTCCAGCGCCCGCTCGAGACTGTTCACCTTGATTTCTCCACCAATGCACTTCGCTCCCTGCCCCCACTTCAGTTCGATGGTGTCGAGACCGTGCTTCCGGCTGACATATTCGGCCACCCCGAGCCGGGTATCCTCGACATTCATCTGCACCAGTATTTCACCATATCCCGAATGATAGCGGCGGTAGGTCTCTATCCGGCGGTCCATGTCCGGTGCCGAAACAATCTTGCCGTTCTTGTCCAGCTCCAGGGCGGGGTCAATGCCGCAGACATTCTCGCCGCAGACAAGTGTGATGCCACTGATAGCTGCTCCGATGGCGAAATGCTCCCAGTTCTTTCGGGCGATTTCAGTCGACCCGAGAGCGCCGGTAAAAACCGGTATCTTCATCTTTACTTTTTTTTCCCAGCCGTACTCCGTTTCCGTATTGACCGACGGAAAAATCGCCGAATCGGAGTCCCCTGTAATATCGTCCGGTAATCCTTCGGCTCCCAGGGCGTATCCCTGGATATTGAGGTGAGAGTAATCGACCGGATAATCCTTGTCGCCTCCAGCGGTTACGTCTCCGAACGGTCCCGGGTAAATCAGTTCCCGACTGCGAAAGGTTGCCTTGAATACCTCGCAGTTACCGGTACAGCCGTCAACGCACCGCGAGCATAAACCACTCATCGGTACGATGCTTTTAGACCGGTTGGTCGTTCTCGTGGCATCGTTTGCATTTGGTCTCTGCAGATTCATTTTATTCCTTCCCCTTTTATATATTTGTCATCCGATTCTGGTCGAGAAAGCAGACAGCTTTCCGCGTCTGCGGGTCGGCAATGACCCTGGCGATTGCCCCGCCGGTCGCCTCCGGTACATGAATCACCTGGACAATGTTCTCATAACCGGACAGTTCCGGCAGCAACTCGCTCAGGCAGTTCGGAGCCTTGGAGAAAAACTTCGAATTGAACTGAGATGACACGTCATCGGGATATACCGGGAGGTAAAAAATATCCGATTCTATCAGATCCTGAAAAAAGTGTGTTCCGTACGAAACTTCCGGCGTGTGTCCGGCTTTCTCGCGAGCAACTTCGACCAGCACCGATGTCGAATCGATATCCGCATACCCGACATTCACTCCCAGTTCGATGTTGTTGCTTCCCCAGCGTCCTGGTCCCATCATCATTATCCGGCTTTCCCTGCCCTGGAGATGCCGGTTGATCATCCCGACCACTCTGCCCAGGTTTCGTTTCACCTCGATGGGAACTTCCTCGGCATACTTCTTTGGATCGATATAGATAAGGTAGCCGATATTGTCCACGATACCGGCATTGATTGCCTTGTCCGATCTGAAGAGCACCCTCTCCGGAGGCAGGTTGTCCGGTATAACCGATCCTTCGGCGGGCAGCGAAGGAATCCGCAGCGAACGGCATTGCAGCAGGTTTATTCTCACCCACCCCCGATTATCGACATTCGCCGTATACTCGATATCCACCGGCTGCCCCCAGGCCACTTCGAGCCTTCGCAGTATCTCCCCCAGCCGGCTGACAATATCCGTCCGGGATATCAGGTTGTTGAAGGTAAGTACCAGGTTTTCGTTCGGTTTTTCTAGTGATGAAACGAACCAGTCACGCAGGTACCCCTCCGACAATTCGGATACCATCATGTGCAGCCCCGGATAATCGCATTTTTCGATTATTTCGTTAAACCGTTTCGTGACGAAGGTGTTGTCATCGGTATCGAGGGCATCGACCATTCTTTGCGAATACCTGGCCGCTTCCATTCCCACTTCCGGGCGGATTAACGGATGGCTTACGGCAATCATCCGTGGATAGTCGCCGCTTACCCGGTTCACCGCCCGCGTGCCAAGCCCGAAGACGAGCCTCAACATCCCTTTTTCAGGGTCAATCCGATCCGTCCACGCATAGAGATTGCGGGAAAATCCGACCCCTGCCAGGCTCGGGAAAAAATAATGATGGTAAGGCATGCCTGATACACGCTGCACCAGTACCGCCATCTGTTCATCGCCTTCTCCTAGTCCTCTCCGATGCCGGTAAGCAAGTGCGTCAGGATTTAGAGCGCTGGCATATACCAGCTTGATTGCCCTCAGGAAAGCCTCCAGCCGTTCTTCCGGGTTGCCCTGGTTCGCCGAGAACTCGCTTCGATATTTACCGGCAAAAGCATCGGCAAACCCGTCCTCAAGCAAGCTCGAAGACCGGATAATTATCGGCGCCTGGCCGTAATAATCTATCATTCCCCGGAACTGATCCATGATTTCTTCCGGGAAAGAGCCGTCGAGGAACCGCTGCTCGAGTTGACTGAAATCGTCTCGTGAAATACTCCCGGCCCGGGTCAAATCCAGCCTTGTCCGAAACAGGTCGTTGTTGACCAGAAAGGTGAAGAAGACATCGGAACCGATATAGAACGAATCATGCTCATCGAGGCTGTCAGCCATACTCCCCTGCTCCTCCCCATCCGTCAGCACGCTTCTCGCCAGAATCATGCCAGCCGACTTACCGCCGATTCTTCCCGAACCGATAAGTCGATTGCGGATGTGCAACAAATCGTTGAGAGTCAGGTATTTATTGGATAGTTGGACGAGTTTCCAGTGGTTGCCTATCATCATACGCGACAACGATTCTTTCAGTTCTCGCGTTTCCGCGGGTATTTCATCGAGGGTATCGAGCGTCAACCGGCTCTGCATAAGCCTCCGGTATACGTCATCCCAGGGAGCTATTGATTCCGAACCCGTTCCCAGCGGCCGCCTGACCGCCGTCGAAAGGATTCTTGCTGCGTCCCCGCTGTGAGAAACCGACTCCCAGCCTTCCTCAGTAATCCGGTGGGGCAGGAACATCTGCTGGGAATACCGCCCTGCAACTTTAAGTGGCTGGATGTAGGTATTGCCTGCCACCCGATAAATGTCGATGAGTACCTGGGTAGTGTTCCGTATCCCCGATATGGCACCGTGTCCGTGCTGACCCCGCCGCAGGGCAAAGTAGGCAACCGCTTCAATCTTGTACAGGTAGGGACAGGTTGCCTTGAAAAAATTCGTCAGCAGTTCGTCGGTCGCCCATTCGTCGACCAGCGCGGACAGGTTATCGAACACGTAAAATGCCCGGTTACCATATTGTTCGATGACCCGGTGCACCTGACCGGTAAAATAATCGAAACCCGGCGATGGGTCAATTTCGATAATTCGAATGCCCGGATTAGACTCGAGTACCATCGGGTGCGGTGCGAATCTCAGGTAGATGCACTCGCCATGGTCTCTCACTGCCTGTTCAGCGAACGCCTGGGCAAAAATCGGATAATCATCGAGTTGGTCCACCTGCCAGACAACGTTATCACCGAAGCGTAACCCCTCTAAAAGGTTGTCCAGGGCGGAAAGTCCGCTCGGTACCAGTTCGGTTGATATATTTTCTATAGTCATTACTGTAATCCCCGTCAGTTCTCAACATTACGGTATACGGCAACCTATTTCCATATTGTATACGAGAACCCTGTTCTTGTCAAAGGTTTTTTCGCCGTACTGCTCGGACAAGGACAGTCACTTTCCTCAAAGTAACCATATACACAGTATAACGGAGAATATTGCATAATCATGTACTGTTCACAGTGATACGGCTTTATATGTATATATTCATCGGTTATGGTTTGTTCTCAATCGGCAGGAAAGCCCTTGAAGGCCTCTCAACTGTTACCGGATATCTCATGTTTTTCTACCGTCAAAACGGTACTTCCGGCACTTATTCACCCTCTGGAACAGGATAGTACTATGAATAACAGTATCGGAATATGTAAAGAGATTGTGTATGGAAATTCTACCCAAAATTCTTATCTCATCACCGTGGTGACTCTCGTTATATTCGGTTATCTGGCAATTCAGGACTCGAAATCACTGGGCATGGGTATCGCGCGACCGATGTAAAACAGACGGGAGACGCAGCTATTGTCGACAGCAGCGGTGCCTTGAACAAGCTCGGTGTAGAAATTTTCAATCAGAAAGCTGTCGACGCTGAAGACTCCAAGGTAAATATCGAAACATTCACCCGGGCTATGGACCAGTTATAAACAACCCCCTGATTGAGTGAACAGTTATCCGATGAATATATCGGATAACTGTTCGTTTCTATCTCGGGTTTTCTTTCGTCCGTCGTCACCGGAAGCAAGATAAACGGGCAATGGTAAGAAATCCCTGTCGTTAACCCTTTCTTTTTTTGATACGGATTGTTATACCCTCGAATTGTTGCCCGCTTGAAAATGGTGTGATATACTTTATGCTAGTTTATTAACATGAAAGGGGTGTGGATTTGCCAGAAATTGTTTCAGTAAAACAGCTTCTGGAAGCTGGGGCTCATTTCGGACATCAGACGAGCCGGTGGCATCCGCGAATGAAGAAATATATCTTCACCAAGCGCGATGGCATCCATATTATCGACTTGGAACAGACGACGGTCATGCTTGCCAAAGCATGCGAATTTGTTACCCAGGTTGTCGCTGATGGAGGAAAGGTCCTTTTCGTCGGCACCAAGAAGCAGGCCCAGGAAGCCGTAGAAGAAGCAGCCAAACGCTGCAATATGTATTATGTCAACCAGAGGTGGATTGGAGGAGTCCTTACCAATTTTGCAACTATCCAGTCACGCATTGACTATTTGGTGCGTCTTGAAGATCAGCAAGCCAGAGGGGAATTCAGCAGACTTCCAAAAAAGGAAGCCTTGAAACTCGAAAAAGAAATTATCAAACTCAACAAACAGATGGGCGGATTCAAGGAAATGACCAGCCTTCCGTCGGTCATTTTCATCGTCGACCCGCCGAAGGAAAAGATTGCTCTCGCAGAAGCAAAGCGAATAGGTATCCCTGTCGTTGGTATTTCCGATACCAGTTGCAACCCGGACGAACTCGATTATGCCATTCCAGCCAATGATGACGCCATCAGAGCCATCAAGTTAATCTGCAACAGGATTGCCGATGCGGTTCTTGAAGGCTCCGCAGGTCACGAAATGCTCCAGGCTGAAGCGGAATCTAAAGCTATCGAAGAGGAAGCGGCCGCCGAAGCAGCCAAGAGCGAGCCTGTTGTCGCGGTTTCCAACGACCAGTAATTACAGGAGGACAGGTTGAGTACTACCGAAAAACTCAAGGAGCTCAGGGAAAAATCCGGAGCCGGTATCATGGCGTGCCGTAACGCTTTTACGCAGGCCAATGAAGATATGGAAAAAGCTCTGGAAATTCTCAAAGAGCAAAACCTTTATATAGCCGAAAAAAGAAAAGAACGCTCTACGAAACAGGGACTCGTGGAATCCTACATTCATGGCGAAGGCCGAATCGGAGCCATGATTGAACTGAACTGCGAAACAGACTTCGTAGCCCGTACGAAAGAATTCAAGGATTTAGCTCACCTGATAGCCATGCAGGTCGCTGCTATGGACCCGAAATACATATCCGTCGAGATGGTTCCCGCAGACGCCGAGATAGTCAATACGAAGGAAGAAATATGCCTTCTTACTCAGGCCTGCATCAAAGACCCGGCTGTTACCATCCAGGACCTGATTACCGAAGCTGTCGGGCGAACCGGAGAGAATATACAGATAAGCAAGATTGCCAGGTTCGAACTCGGACTATAACGAATAGTTCTCAGGAAGGCGCTAGCATATGGCTGATACCAGATACAAACGAGTATTACTGAAGCTCAGCGGCGAAGCCTTCAGTGGGGAAACTAACTTCGGTATTGATACCGGTGTCCTGAAAAAAGCTGCCGGACAGATAAAAAACGTTATGAATATGGGCGTCGATGTAGCTATTGTTGTCGGCGGCGGCAACATCTGGCGCGGCGCCAAAGCTGAAAAAGACGGCATAGACCGGGTAACCGCTGACTATGCCGGTATGCTCGCTACCGTTATCAACGCTCTCGCGCTGCAGGATGTTCTGGAGCGCGAGGGAGTCATAACCCGAACTCAGACCGCCATCGATATCCAGCAGGTAGCCGAACCCTATATCCGGCGCCGGGCTATCCGCCACCTGGAAAAACACCGATGCGTTATCTTCGCCGCCGGTACCGGTAACCCCTATATGACGACCGACACCGCCGCTGCCCTCCGGGCAATCGAAACCGAAGCGGAAGTTCTCCTTATGACCAAGAACGGTGTCGACGGTATCTACAGCGAAGACCCCCGGAAAAATCCGAACGCTAAAAAATTCGAGAAACTCTCCTACATGGAAGCCCTCAATCTTCGCCTCGAGGTAATGGATATCACGGCTCTATCGCTCTGCATGGAGAACAAACTCCCGATTATCGTTTTCAATCTCAGCGAACCGAACAGTCTCGAACGCGCTGTCATGGGAGAATCTATCGGCACACGAGTTGCCAGCGAGGGGTAATATGTCCAGTGAAGTGTTATTAAGCATCGAAGACAGAATGCAGAAAGCAGCCGAAGGCCTGAAGGTTGAGCTCGGCACTATCCGTACCGGAAGAGCCACGCCGAACCTGCTCGATACTATCCGGGTCGATTACAACGGTGTGCAGACTCCCATCAACCACATCGCCGGTATTTCCGTGCCGGAAGCCCGCCTGATCGTTGTTCAACCCTGGGATAAAAGCGCCATAAAAAGCATCGAGAAAGCCATTCTTGCTTCCGACCTCGGCCTCAACCCGCTTAACGACGGCAAGGTCATCCGCATAAACATCCCTCCTCTTTCCGAAGAACGCCGACAGGAACTCGTCAAACTTGTCCACAAGCGTCTTGAAGAAAGACGCGTTATCATTCGCAACCTGCGGCGCGATGCTATGAACGAGTTGAAGGAACTGGAAAAGAACAAGGATATCTCCCAGGACGAGAACAAGAGAGCTCTCGAACAGTTGCAGAAAATCACCGACGCCTTTATCGAAACCGCTGAAAAAATCGGCCGGGAAAAAGAAGAAGAACTGAAACAGGTATAAACGTTGTAACGATTCGGAACGGAGCAGGAATATGACAACCCCTTCATCTTCATCAACTGAAAGGTTTTCTCTGCTCCCTACCCATATCGCCATTATTCCTGACGGAAACGGCCGATGGGCGGAAAAACGCGGCCTCTCCCGCCAGGAAGGCCACCGGGAAGGTATCGATAATATGTACCGCATGGTCGAATACCTGAGTGAGTACGATGTCCCCTATCTCACCCTCTACGGATTCTCCACCGAGAACTGGCGGCGCCCGCAGGAAGAAATCGACGGCCTTTTTTCCATGCTCACCGATTTCATGGTACGGGTAACCCCTGAGATTCAGAAAAAAGGTATCCGCCTCCGCCATATCGGCAATCTCGATGAACTCCCTACTGATTTCCGTGACTCCATTATCGAATCTGTCGAAGCGACTAGAACAAATACCGGCTTAAATCTCACTATCGCTTTTAACTACGGCGGCAGGGCTGAAATCGTCAGCGCTATCCGGCGCATCGTCGATGCCGGTATTCCCTCGAAAGATATCGATGAAACCATTATTGACAAGTATCTTTACACCGCAGGTATTCCGGATGTCGACCTCCTGATTCGTACCTCGGACGAATATCGCCTGAGTAATTTCCTCATCTGGCAGTCATCCTACAGCGAGATGTATTTCACCGATGTCTTCTGGCCTGATTTCGGTAAAAAGGATATCGATAAAGCTCTCGAATTTTACAGCCGCAGAAAGAGACGCTTCGGCGGACTATAGTTTCTTCATCATGCTGAAAAAAAGAGTTCTGACATCGATAATCGCTCTGCCTTTTCTCGTTGTGTCTGTCTGGTTCGATGATTCGGTTACCTGGCTCCCTCTCTTCACCGTTGCCATCGGCATCGCCGCCATTCTCTCCTTTCTCGAGTTCTCCCGTCTGCTCCGCCACTCCCGTACCCGCCTTTTTACCCTCTACGGAATCCTTGTCTCGCTCGTGCTGTTAGCCCTCCGGGATGCGGGTATCCAGTCTGCTGTCTCTGAATTACTGGCTATTGACCGGGTACCCTTCATCCTGGCCGCCTGCCTGCTCCTTCCCCTGTTCCCATCGGTTCTCCTTATCAGGCGCCGTGCAACAAGCTCATTCAACCAAATGTCCGGCATCTGGACCGTCATCGGTATCGTCTACATCGGCTGGATGCTCGGGCACTTTATCGCTCTAAGAGGCTTCGAAGACGGCCGTAACTGGGTTCTTTTCACTCTTTTCGTCATGTTTGCCTATGATACAGCAGCTTTTTTTACCGGCCGTCGCTTCGGCCGCCACAAAATGGCTCCCCATATCAGCCCGGGTAAATCCTGGGAAGGCGCTGCCGGTGGTGTGGCGGGCGCCCTTCTGGTAAGTCTCTTCTTCACGCTTTCTACCCCGCTCGGGCTGCCGATTCCCTGGTACCACGCCCTGATAATGGCCGGCCTGATTAGTGTCTTCGGGCAGTCGGGCGATCTTATCGAATCGGCTTTCAAACGCTACACCGGGGTCAAGGACTCCGGTAAAGCCCTTCCCGGCCATGGCGGATTCCTCGATAGAATCGACAGTCTCACCTTCGCCGGGTTAGTGGTATACTGGTATGTGACATGGATATTGCTGTAAAGACAGTCGCGCTCCTCGGCTCCACCGGTTCGATAGGCTGCCAGACACTGGATGTGGTACGGGCACTTCCCGGGCATTTCCGGGTGAAAGCCCTTGCTGCCGGCCGGAATATCTCTCGCCTCGAAAGCCAGATACGGGAATTTCACCCTGATTTCATCTATGCCGAAGCTGAATTCCCGATTCCTCCAGGTTCGCCACTCCGGTTTCTTTCTCTCGAAGAAATAGCTGCACTCCCCGAGGTCGATACCGTCGTCATCGCCACCTCCGGAAAAGCCGGGCTGAAAGCGACCCTCGCTGCTATCCAAGCCGGGAAAACTATCGCCCTTTCCAACAAGGAATCACTCGTCATGGCCGGCGAGATAATCATGGCAGAAGCGAAAAAATACCATGCCGCCATTCTACCGGTTGACAGCGAACACAGCGCCATCTGGCAGTGTCTCAAAGGAGAAACCCCTCCTGCAAGGATTATCCTGACCGCTTCAGGCGGCCCGTTCCGGAACTTTTCGAAAGAAGCTCTCGCCGGTGTAACCCCTGAACAGGCCCTCGCCCATCCATCCTGGAAGATGGGGAAAAAGGTAACTATCGATTCCGCGACCCTGATGAACAAGGGTCTTGAAATAATCGAAGCCCGCTGGCTGTTCGATATGCCGGTGGAAAAAATCGACGTCGTCATCCATCCCCAGAGTATCATTCACTCGATGGTTGAATTCGCTGACGGCTCCGTCAAAGCCCAGCTCAGTTACCCTGACATGCGTTTGCCGATTCAATACGCCCTCACCTTCCCGGAACGTCTTCCCAATCCGGAAATCCGGCGGACGGACTGGTACACGATGAAGGAATTCACCTTCGCCAGACCCGATTTCGATACCTTTCCCTGCCTGAAACTGGCCGTTGAAGCGATTCGCCGGGGTGATACGTATCCGGCCGCACTTTGCGCTGCCGATGAAGCCGCGGTCGATCTCTTCCTCAAAGGGAAAATCCGTTTTACCGATATCCCCGTCCTTATCGAAAACGTGCTCGAAAGCCATCGCCCTGTTCATAATCCCTCGATTGATGATATTCTGGAAGTAGATTCTCTTGTCTCAGAGGAAATACGAACCGCTGCAAAGGGCGCATTGTAAACATATATGGTTGCTGTTTATATACTTATCGGCATACTGATTCTTTCAGTAATTATCATCAGCCATGAACTCGGCCACTTCATCACCGCTAAAATGACCGGGGTGAGGGTGGAGGAGTTCGGCATCGGCTACCCTCCCCGCCTGTACGGCATTAAACGGGGTGAAACGCTTTACTCCATTAATGCCATCCCCTTCGGCGGATTCAACCGGCTTACCGGCGAGGAAGACCCGTCCGACCCGAGGAGCCTGGCCGCAAAAAAAAGGTGGCCGAGGCTGCTGGTTATTACCGGCGGCACAATCGCCAATATCCTCCTGGCGCTGCTGGTGTTCTCCGTCAGCTTCCTTTTACCTCAAAAGACCTGGGAAGGCGATGTCAGAATAGAAGCAATCACGGTAAATTCCCCGGCCGAACAGGCCGGCCTGATGGTCGGTGACATCATATTGACTATCGAAGGCGAACCGGTACGTGATAACAACGAACTCAGCCGTCTCATACAGGAGCACCTAGGAGAGACGATAACCCTCGGTATTCAGCGTCAGGACCCGGTGGTGACGGAAATCACTATTGTTCCCAGGGTCAACCCTCCTGCCGGGGAAGGCCACGTCGGCATCATGACCAGCCTCACGAACCTCGTTCCCGTTAGCTTCAGCTACCCGGTATGGCGGGCTGTTCCGCTCGGTGTCGTAGAGATGTGGAATGTCGTCGCTGTCCAGGTATCCGGCATCATCAGTATCTTCAGGGGCGAAACGGCTGCCTCGTTTATCGGCCCGGTGGCGATGGTCCAGTTGACCGGTGAGGTCGCCGCTCTGGGAATTGTCCCCGTCCTCAGGCTCGCCGGTATTATCAGCCTGCTCCTCGGCCTGACTAATATGCTCCCGGTTCCGGCTCTTGACGGCAGCCGGGTTGCCTTCATTGTTTTAGAAGCCATCCGGGGAGGAAAACGGGTGAACCCCCGCACCGAGGGACTGGTCCACTTCGTCGGGTTTGCTCTCCTTATACTCCTTTCGATTGTCATTGCTTTTCAGGATATCATGCGGATTATCAGCGGCCAGAGTCTGCTGGGATAAGGAAAGGTCATGTTTCCACGAAGAAAATCAATTCCGATTCAGGTTGGCAGCGTCACCGTCGGCGGCGACGCCCCCATATCCGTCCAGTCCATGACCAACACCGATACCCGTGATGTCATGTCAACGGTTAACCAGATTCGGGAGCTTGAGGAACTCGATTGCGAGATAGTCCGACTGGCCGTACCTGACATGGAGGCTGCCGAAGCCCTGAAAGAGATAAAAAAACGGGTTACCGCCCCGCTGATTGCCGATATCCATTTCGATTACCGCCTGGCGCTCGCTTCCCTCGAAGCCGGAGTAGACGGCCTGCGGCTCAATCCCGGCAATATCGGCGAAGCCGACCGGGTAAGGCAGGTGGTTAAAGCCGCCGCCGAAAGAAGTGTTCCGATTCGCATCGGCGTCAACGGCGGCAGCATGCCTAAAAAAGCTGATCCCACCCTGCCGGTCGCTCAACGCATGGTTGCGGCTGCCATGGAACACGTCGAGATACTGGAAAACCTCAATTTTGACCTGATAAAGGTTTCGCTGAAGGCCTCCGATGTCCCGACCACCCTCGAAGCGTACCAGGACATCGCGAAAAGGATTCCCTATCCCCTGCATATCGGCATCACCGAGGCCGGCACGCCCCGTACCGGGGTAATCCGCAGTTCGGTCGGTATCGGCGCTCTGCTTTACCTCGGCATCGGTGATACGCTTCGCGTTTCCCTGACCACCCATCCCCGAGAGGAGGTTGTTGCCGGTTACGAGATGTTAAAGAGTCTCAATCTGCGCCAGCGCGGGCCGGTACTGGTCAGCTGCCCTACCTGCGGCCGCACCGAAGTCGACCTTGTCTCGATTGCCGAAGCCGTCGAAAAGGAATTGCAGAAGGTAACAAAGCCGGTCAAGGTAGCGGTCATGGGCTGTGTCGTGAACGGCCCCGGCGAAGCCAAAGACGCCGATGTCGGCGTCGCCTGTGGCAAAGGCAGAGCCGTCCTGTTCAAAAAAGGCGAGAAAATCCGGACTATCGACGAAAAAGACATCGTCACCGCTCTCATGGAAGAAGTAGTGAAGCTGTAATACCGGCTCCACACTCCGTTTTCGGATGTATCCTTCTTCTGTTTTTAAAGTACGGATATCAGCCTCGATTCGTTTTCGTTTTTTCGAGGATTTTTCCAGAAACAGAACCGGTTTTTCGTGTTCCGGGAACGCTGATAGCGACTCACGTTACGTCGGGGTGAGGTATGACAGGCTTCCGGCAGAACCTGTAAGAATGTGTCCCGTCTCCTTCTCCGGTTGAGATCTGCCAGACTTTTACGGCTGTTTTTAGAGGCTGTAAAAGCGTACTCTCCTGATTCCAAGAACAATTTCCGATTAAGGAGACGAGGAATAAACCTGTTCGCCCTTTACTGGGTTTTACCGGGCTTCGATTCCTTTTCGCGCAAGATGACGT
>CAZOGR010000002.1:0-5878 GCA_964579355.1 uncultured Dehalococcoidales bacterium
AAAATATACCGCAAGGCAAAGTCGGTCGGGTCTGACAGGAACAGGTCATATTCGCTCTGTTTCATGCACTCGACATCGATAGCCTGATGGGAGACGTTATCCGGCAGCGGGCCGCCCGGCCACTGAGTTTGAGTCGGCTGCATGATGTCCATAACCCGGCCTGAACTCATTCCTGCGGAACTCATGTACATGTCCGGTTCGAAATCAAGAATCGTTTTGAGGACGGCTTTCTGCCAGGTTACCGGGTCGTAATACGCCGTCGAATAGGGTATGCCGACATATTTCGCGGGAAAATATACGGTTCTCAGCGATACCGGCACCCGGTCAGATTCCCGGTGTTCGATGGCATCTTTTATTCTTTGTTCCCTTTCGATATAGAGTGCTTCAGGGGTTTTTCCGTACTTTTTCTCTATCCCGTCCCGTATGCGTTTTTCTTCTTCCGTGAATTCTACTTTTTTTGCTTCAGCCACAATTGCCTCCATACATTTTTATATTTTTCTGAAATTTTCAGCGTTTTCTTCCGGCTCCCAGTTCAGTTCTCTCTGTATATTCGAAATATCCCAGAATCGCCAGGTATTATTGGAAACTCCGTAAAATATCTCGAATTTCAGCTCCTCATTCCGCAGACATCTATCCACCATTTTTACCAGATCGGCATGCAGAAACAGTGTGGCACACTGCCGGACATCGAGAGGGTGATTCTGCCGGTTAACCGTACCGATTCTGAGGCAGATTACCTGCAAGCCGTACCGTTCGGCATAGTACCGACCGAGGGCTTCTCCGAATGCCTTGCTGACGCCGTAGTAGCTGTCAGGTTTAATCGGAAAGGTCCGGTCAATCATGGGGATATCCTGCGGATTCAGCCCTTGATAATCGCCTGCAATTATTTTTCGGTACGGTTCTTCCTGTTCGTACAGCCCGGTGACGTGGTTCGAGGAAGCGAAGATTATCTTTTTCACGCCGGCAAGAGCGGCTGTCTCGAAGACGTTCTGCGTTCCCCGGATATTCGATTCGAGCACCTCTTCCCATGAAGCCATAACGCTGGCATTTGCCGCCAGGTGGACTACCGCGTACGCTCCGGCAATGATTCCGGCCAGTCCGCTCGTATCGGAGATATTCATCACTGTTACCGGATATGCGTCGTTTTCCCTGGCATCTATCCCGGATACCTGCCACGAATCGTTGAGATTACGATACAGGATACTTCCTATGCAACCGGACATTCCGGTAATGAGAACTCTTTGCTTCACCGCTCGCTCTACGTATTATCAATGGTGCTAATTATAGGTGAAACTACCCGCATTCGCAAGAATACCGGGTGTACCTGATTAAATCATTTAATTGATTCACGGTAAACATCGGTTCGCTCGGGAAAGAATCGGCGATGACTCCGGAGAACATATAATGAAAGCGAAATTGTCAGTCAGGTATGCCTGTGCTAGAATGAAACTGATTTCACGATGAATGCAGACACAAAATACTATATCGGCTTCAGCCTGGTTTCAGGGATAGGCAGGGTAAAAATCAGCCTGCTTGAAAACTATTTTAAAAACATCGGAGACGCCTGGAGCGCCGTACCGGGTGATTTAAGACAGGCCGGCCTGGACAGCGGGGCGATTCAGTCAATTGTTTCGACACGGGACACCATTTCTCTGGAAGAGGAACTGAACAAGCTCGAAAAGGCCGGGGTGAAAGCCTTTTCCTATCGGGATAAGGAATATCCCGCCCGGCTGAAAGAGATATACGATTATCCTCCGGTGATATACGTGAAAGGCGAACTGATGCCGGAAGACGAATTCTGCATTTCGGTAGTGGGAACGCGCCGCGCCACCGTTTACGGACGTCAGGTTACCGAAGAGATGGTGACCGATTTATGCCGGAGCCGGATAACCGTCATCAGCGGGCTGGCACGGGGAATCGATACCATCGCTCATAAAAGCGCCCTGGCGGCAGGCGGTCGGACGGTAGCCGTCTTCGGCTGCGGCCTTGATACAGTATATCCCCCGGAAAACGCCGCTTTAGCCAGGCATATCGTTGAAAACGGCGTGATATTGAGCGAGCATCCATTAGGTGTCCGTCCGCGGCCGGATTATTTCCCGAGGCGGAACCGAATCATGAGCGGGATGAGCCTGGGGGTACTGGTTATCGAAGCCGGCGAATCGAGCGGAGCGATAATCACGGCTAACATGGCGCTCGAACAAAACCGGGACGTTTTCGCCGTTCCGGGCAGTATCCTCTCGACGGCCAGCAAGGGAACCAACCGGCTTATCCAGGCGGGAGCGAAGCTGGTCACCGGCGCCGAGGATATTCTCGATGAACTGAATTTAGAAAACGTTGCCCGGCAACTGGAAATAAAAGAACTGGTTCCGGAAACGGAAAACGAAGCCTGCCTGATGAAAGCGCTCGGCGCTGAACCCGTTCATATCGATGAGGTGTGCCGGGCTTGCGGGATGCCGATATCGGTGGTCAGCAGCACGCTGGCAATCATGGAGTTGAAAGGGCTGGTAAAACAGGTTGGCGCAATGAACTACTCGCTTGCCCGCGAGGCAAGGGAAGAATACAGGGTGAAAATAGATTGACGACACGCACAAAGAAAACCGGAGCAAAGAGCCTGGTCATTGTCGAATCACCGGCAAAGGCGAGAACGCTCGAAAGAATACTGGGTAAAAAATACGAACTGAAAGCGTCCCTGGGGCATGTCAGAGACTTGCCGCGAAGCAAGCTGGGTGTCGATGTCGAAAACGGGTTTGCTCCCCAGTACGTCGTTCCCCGAACGAAGAGCAAGCTGGCAAAAGAGCTTCGGGATGCCTGGAAAAGCGCATCGGCGGTCTACCTGGCAACTGACCCTGACCGCGAAGGAGAGGCGATTTCCTGGCACCTGCTCGAAGTAATGAAAACGGACAATATACCCTACAGCCGGGTGGTATTTCACGAGATAACGGAAGAAGCGATAACGAATGCCTTCAAGCATCCTCGGACTATAGATATGCAACTGGTAAATGCCCAGCAGGCACGGAGGGTGCTCGACCGACTTGTCGGATACAAGCTGAGTCCCCTTCTCTGGAAGAAGATACGCCGGGGCCTCTCCGCCGGACGGGTTCAATCGGTAGCGGTGAAAATCATCGTCGACCGGGAGCGGGAAATCGAAAATTTCGTACCCGTCGAATACTGGACGATTGAAGCGGACCTTACCAAAGAAGAGAAAGCAAAAAAGAAAAACGCTTTCCGGGCTTCGCTGGTCGGACTGGCCGGCGAGAAAAAACTGGAGATAACGAACCAGGAACAGGCGGACATTATCAACACCGAACTGGAGAAGGCAGCCTACTCGGTCGATAAACTGAAAACCCGGCAGGTAAACCGGCAGCCCGCGCCGCCCTTCATCACCAGTACCTTGCAGCAGGAAGCTTCACGAAGGCTGAAGTTCAGCGCCGCCCAGACGATGGCCCTGGCGCAGCAGCTTTACGAAGGCCTGCCCCTTGGAGACGAGGGCAGTACCGGCCTCATTACCTACATGCGTACCGATTCGACGAAGATTGCCCGCTCGGCGGTCGTCGAAGCGAGGGATTACATCGAATCGAAATACGGTAAAGACTATGTACCCGCGCACGCCCGGACTTTTTCCCGGACGGTCAAAGGGGCGCAGGAAGCTCATGAAGCGATACGCCCCACCAAGATAATGAGGGAACCAGCCGAGGTTAAAAAATTCCTCAATAATAACCAGTACCGGCTTTACGAACTGATATGGAAGAGAACCGTCGCCAGCCAGATGGCAGCGGCGGTATTTGACAATACAACAGTCGATATCAACGCCCTGAACAAGACGGTCAAGAAGCACTACCTGTTCCGGGTGTCCGATTCGGTGAACCGTTTTCCCGGTTTTACCGTCCTCTACACCGAGCAGAAGGATGAAGAGGAAGAGGAAAAAACATCCTCCCTGCCGCCGATGGAGGCTGGCGATGCCCTCAACCTGTTAGGACTTTTCCCCGAGCAGCATTTTACCCAGGCACCGCCCCGTTTTACCGAAGCGACCCTGATAAAAATACTCGAGCAGAACGGCATCGGCCGACCGAGTACCTATGCCCCGACGCTTTCGACCATTCAGGAGCGCGAGTACGTCGCGAAAACCGGCAATTACTTCAAGCCGACCGAACTCGGGATAATCGTTAACGACATGGTGGCCGAGCACTTTCCGGCAATTGTCGATGTCCAGTTTACCGCCAAAATGGAAGATGAACTGGATGACATCGCCGATGATAAACGGGACTGGGTCAGCGTTATCAACGATTTCTACGGACCGTTTTCGACCGATCTGGAAAAAGCTTCCGAAACGATGGAGAGGGTGAAACTGCCGGAAGAGGAAACCGATGAGGTTTGCCCCAAGTGCGGCAAACCGATGGTCGTCAAGACCGGTAGATTCGGGAAATTTCTTGCCTGCAGCGGCTACCCGGAATGTAAAACAACCAAGTCCTACCAGGTGAAAACCGGGGTTGCCTGCCCCGAGTGCGGAAAAGAGATAATCGAAAAAGTAAACAAGAAAAAGCGTAAGTTCTACGGGTGCAGCAACTACCCGGAATGCACCTTCGCGACGAATTACAAGCCGCTGCCACAAAAATGCTCGAAGTGCGGCGGGTTGACCACTATCTACCGGCAGAATTATGCCCGGTGCATCAAGTGCGGTAACCGGGACAAGCTCCAGGGATAGGCGTATGCAGGAACTGTTTCAACGGTATGTAAACTACCTTGTGGCGGAGCGTAATTGTTCCCCTTATACCGTGCGGAACTATACTACTGATTTACAGGGTTCGAAAAATATCCAGGGGTATTTCGGTTTCCTGCAGGACAAGGGAATAACCACTCTCGATCAAGCCGATCGTTATATGGTCAGGGAATACCTTTCCTACCTGGCTGAAAAAAAAGTGAACAAGGCCAGTATTGCCCGGAAACTTTCGGCAATGCGCTCCTTTTACCGGTTTCTTACCCGTGAGGAGATTCTCAGCGTTAACCCGCTCGAAGAGGCGTCTTCTCCGAAACTGGATAAGCGGCTGCCGACATTCCTGACGAGTACGGAGATAACCCGGCTGATTGAAATACCGGATGCCGAAAACCCCTACGGCCAGCGCGACCGGGCAATCCTGGAGCTGCTGTACGCGTCAGGCCTGCGCATCAGTGAGGTAACTTCCCTCGATACCGGGCGGATTAACCTCGAATCACGGGAAATCCGGGTTGTCGGGAAAGGCTCGAAAGAACGCATCGTTCTCATCGGCGAACCGGCTGCCGAAGCTTTGAAAAGGTATATCAGGGAAGGGAGAAAAATCATCCCCCTGATTAAGCTGCCCAAAGGAGCGAAACCTCCCCGGAGCAAGGCTTTGTTCGTCAACAACCAGGGAGGAAGGCTGTCAGATCGTAGTATCCAGAAGCTGATGCAGAAATACGTCCGCCTGGCCGGTATCGAGAAAGACGTCCACCCGCATACGGTGCGGCACACCTTTGCCACGCATATGCTGGATGGCGGGGCGGACCTGAGAGTCGTCCAGGAACTGCTCGGGCATTCCAACCTCTCGACCACCCAGATTTATACCCATATCAGCAAAAAACGGGCGAAAGAAGTGTATCTTTCGGCTCATCCGATGGCGAAAGGAGACCAGGACGACGATGACAATGAGCAGTAAACAGAGAGTCGAACGCTTACGGAAGCGCCTCGATGAGCAAGAACTCGACGGTATTCTGATATCTCAGCCGGATAACCGGTTTTACCTTTCGAATTTCAGCGGTTCGGCAGGCTATCTGCTGATTACCGGAAAAGTGACGCTCCTTGCCACCGACTTCCGTTACTACGAGCAGGTGAAACGGCAGTCGCCTGATTACACCCTGTTTAAAA
>CAZOGR010000002.1:5978-32070 GCA_964579355.1 uncultured Dehalococcoidales bacterium
TTCCGTTACTACGAGCAGGTGAAACGGCAGTCGCCTGATTACACCCTGTTTAAAATGACGGGAAAGGTTTCCGACTGGTTCAACGGTTTGACCGCTATTCCGGGATTGAAGAAACTCGGCTTCGAGTCCGGCGATATCACCCATGCCCTGTACCGTGTCCTTACCGAGGCGATTCACCAGGCCGGCTCTCCGGTGCAGCTTGTCCCGGTCGAAGGTTTGGTCGAGACACTGAGGGCCGTCAAGGAACCGGGAGAGATTGACTCGATTAAAAAGGCGGTTGAAATAACCGACCGGGCTTTTGCGCACATCGAAGAAACGGTGCATGCCGGAATGACGGAACTTGAAATCGCCTGGGAACTCGAAAAATTCCAGCGGGATAACGGCAGCCAGTCGATGCCTTTCGAAATAATCGTCGCTTCCGGTCCGAATGCTGCCTTGCCTCACGCCAAACCGTCGGATAAAAGAGTTGCCGAAGGGGAACCGATTGTCATCGATATGGGCGCCCGGATAAACGGCTATTGCAGCGATTTCACCCGGACGATATGTATCGGCAGGCAGGATGATACCTTCAGAAAGGTGTATGATACCGTTCTCGGCGCCCAACTGGCGGCGATAGCCTTGATTAAAGCCGGTATGACCGGCAGGGAGGCAGACGGATTCGCACGGACGGTTATCGAAGAAGCCGGACACGGCGATGAATTCGGCCATTCGCTCGGGCACGGTACCGGCCTGGCAGCTCATGAACAGCCTAGATTAGGGCCGAACTCAGATGATATACTGGAAGATGGAATGGTTTTTTCCGTCGAACCGGGAATCTACATTCCCGGCTGGGGCGGAGTAAGAATCGAAGACCTGGCCTGCCTGGAAAACGGGAAAATCAATGTCCTCTCAAAAGGAAGAAAATAAAAGAGAATAGTGTGGAGAATTAAAGGAAGATGATAAGCGGCAGTGAACTGAGAAAAGGCGTGATAATAGAGCATGACGGCAAGCTCTATCAAATTGTTGAATATAACCACGTTAAAATGAAGAGAACCGCCCTGGCGAGGGTGAAGATGCGAGACCTCGAAGGCGGGCATACCATCGAACAGAGTTTTCAGTCGGATGCCAAATTCGCCCGGGTCAGGCTCGACGTTCGTCCGATGCAGTATCTCTACAACGACGGCAACCTCTATTACCTGATGGATGAAGAGACCTACGAGCAGACACCGATTGAAGCCGACCAGATTGGCGATAAGGTCAGTTATCTTAAAGAAGGCATGTCGCTCCAGGTTGCCAGTTACAAGGAAAAGATAATCGATGTCGAGCTACCGATTACCGTCGATTTCGAGGTCGTCGAGACCCAGCCCGGTTTCAAGGGAGACACCGTGACCGCCGGTTCGAAACCGGCCACCCTTGAAACGGGCATTGTTATCAATGTACCGATGTTCATCAATACCGGCGACAAGATACGGGTCGATACCCGTGACGGAAGCTATGTCGAGAGAGTGAACGATTAACCCTGATAACCGATGACAACGAGAAAGGGGACCTGGCCGTTGCTGAAAGCCGATTTCCACATGCACACCGAATATTCGATGGATTGCGAAATGGCTCTTGGAGATATCATAAAGACCTGCCGGGAAAAGGGACTTACCTGCGTCAATATCTGCGACCATGGCACTGTTGAAGGCGCCCTGAAGATGAAGGAGATTGCGCCCTTCAAGGTAATCGTCAGCGAGGAAATCCTTACCTCCCATGGTGAGATAATGGGCATGTTCCTCAAAGAAACCATCCCGAGTGGCAGCATCTCCGTGGAAGAGGCAATCGGAAAGATTAAAGAACAGGGAGGGCTGGTATGCCTTCCCCACCCTTTCGACCCGTTCCGGGGGCTTTCGCTCTCCGGCGAGGAAGTTGAGGAACTCGCCGATAAAGTGGATATCGTCGAGATATTCAACGCCCGCAGCCCGATTAACTCGACGGCAGATAAAGCAATCGATTATGCCAACCGCCACCAGATACCGGGAACGGCCGGCAGCGATTCCCATACCCTGAGGGAAATCGGCCATACCTATATGGAGATACCGGATTTCGAGAAACCGGAAGAATTACTCGAGGCTTTACACCATGGCTCAATAACCCGGAAGAAAGCCAGCATTCTCGTTCACCTCAATTCCACCTGGACGAAAATTAAGAGGAAATTATAACAGGCACAAACCGTTTCAGGGCGGAGCTTTCATGGAGAACAAATTCGAACTGCTGGAGCATACCGCCGATACCGGTATCATTGCCTTCGGCGAGACGCTTGCCCGGGCTTTCGAACTTGCTGCCGAAGGCATGTTCAGTATCATCACGGATATCGATACCGTCGCGGCTGACGAACGGCAGGACATCTCAATCACGGCTGCCGATAGAGAAAGCCTGCTCATCGGCTGGCTGAACGAGCTTATCTTCCTGTTCGATACCGAAAACCGGCTTTTCTCGAAGTTTGAAATCACTGAAATGGACGACCGCTCGCTGAAAGCCGAGCTGTTCGGAGAAAAAGTCGATACCACCCGCCATACCCTCAAAACAGGTATCAAAGCCGTCACCTGGCATATGCTGAAAGTAACGGAGGGTAATCCCTGCCGGGTTCAGGTGTTGTTCGATATCTAGAAGTTAACATGACAAAACAATGGCATATTAAGCTTAAAAAGATTCACGATTACTGCTGGGAAATTCCCGAAGACTGCAAACCGGGAATGAGAGTCCCCGGCCGGGTTTTCATTTCGGAAGCGATGCTTGAGAATGTCCGGGAAGATAACGCCCTGGAGCAGGTGGCGAATGTAGCATTCCTGCCGGGCATTGTCAATTATTCGCTGGCTATGCCGGACATTCACTGGGGATACGGGTTTGCCATCGGCGGTGTGGCAGCGACACGGGTCGATACCGGCGTCGTTTCGCCCGGAGGCGTCGGTTTCGATATCAACTGCGGTGTCCGCCTCTTGCGGTCGAACCTGGCGATTGAGGAAGTACAGCCGAAGATACGGGAAATCGTCAACGCGCTGTATTCCGGCATTCCTTCGGGAGTAGGTTCTTCGGGTACAATTACCGTTTCGGGTAAAGAACTTGAGCGGGTGATAGTGGAAGGCGGCCGGTGGGCGGTGAAAAACGGCTTCGGCCTTTCCGGGGATACCGATACCACCGAGGAGAACGGTTGTCTTCCGGGAGCGAATCCGGATAAAGTAAGCTCGAAAGCGAAACAGCGCGGTATTCCCCAGCTCGGCACGCTTGGCTCCGGCAACCATTTCCTCGAGATTGCGGTTGTCGATGAGATATATAACAGCAAGGATGCCTCGGCAATGGGTATTCATCAAACCGGACAAATCGTTGTCATGATACATACCGGTTCGAGGGGATTCGGCCACCAGGTCTGTACCGATTACGTATCATCGATGGGGAATGCGGTAAAGAAGTACGGCATTTCGCTTCCCGACCGTCAGCTCGCCTGTGCGCCGGTCGAGTCTCCCGAAGGCCGGGATTACCTTTCGGCGATGGCCTGCGCGGCGAACTACGCCTGGGCGAACCGGCAGTGCATTGCTCACTGGACCAGGGAAATACTGGCGAAAACGCTTCGGAAAAAGCCGAACGAGATAACACTCGAACAGGTCTACGACGTCGCCCACAATATCGCCAAGATAGAAACCCATGTCATCGATGGAAAGAAAGTAAAACTGTGCGTTCACCGGAAAGGCGCCACCAGGGCATTTCCTGCCGGACATCCTGAGTTACCGGATACGTACCGGAACATCGGACAGCCGGTGCTGATACCCGGCGATATGGGCAGGTACTCGTATATTGCCCTGGGAACCGAACGGGCCATGCAGGAAACATTCGGGTCGACCTGTCATGGAGCCGGGCGTATCAAGAGCCGCTCGGCGGCGAAGAAAAGCCAGCGTGGTTCCGATGTTATCCAAAGCCTGGAAAACCGGGGTATCATTGTCCGGGCCGGCAGCATGGGAGCCGTTGCCGAAGAGGCTTCCGAAGCGTATAAGGATGTCGCCGAGGTGATTGATGTAACGGAACGAGCGGGCATATCCCGAAAAGTGGTAAAATTACAACCGATAGGGGTTATCAAAGGATAACGAAAAAACTGTATACTCAATCATGGTAGTTATCATCGGCGATAGGTACGCATCGTTTGGTACCGCCTTGGTTCGACAGGCTCACCATGAACGGTTGTATATCTGTTCATCATGAGCTTGTCGAAGGGTGAATGACGAAGATTGAGAAAATGCAGAAAAAAAAGGGAGGAATACTATGGGAGCTGAAAACTGGAAATTCTGGCATGTCGGACTTTCGGTAAAGAGCGTGGATGAAGCCGTCAAGTACTTCGAATCGCTCGGCGGAAAAGCCGCTGATATGCCGCCTTTCGTGCTCGACAGCGCGAATTTCGAAAAACTCAGGACCTATGACCGCACCGATGCACCGCCCTGGAAAATCAAGATTAAGATGCTCGACCTCGGGCCGCTGACATTCGAATTGACCGAGCCGGTTGCCGGGGACAACTTCAATAAAACCTACATGGATGAGCACGGGGAAGGCGCCAACCACATGGCCTTCCTGGTGGATGAGCTTGAAAAAGAAGTTGCTGAACTCGAAGCCAAAGGCGTGCCGGTCATGTATCACGCCGAAGGCCAGTATGCCTATATGGACGCCCGAAAAGTCGGAGGCGTGGTAATTGAGCTGAAACAATCGGGACAGATGGGACCCCCGCCGAAAAAATAGTCAGATTGCCATTGCGAAATGAAAAGACCGGCCGGAAGCTGAATAACTACCGGCCGGTTTGCTATTCGGGGTTTCTTGCCAGCCAGTATTCAAGGCTGTCGGCGAGTGCCATCCACGAAGCTTCGATGATGTTGGTCGAACTCCCCACTGTCGTCCATTCATTGGTCCCGTCGCTCGATTCGATAAGCACCCGCACCTGCGATTCGGTACCGGTGCTTTCGTCGAGGATGCGTACCTTGTAATCGACCAGCTTCACCACTTTCAGGTTGGGATAGCATTCGAGCAGCGCTTTTCGAAGGGCATCGTCGAGGGCGTTGACCGGGCCGTTGCCTTCGGCGGCAGTGTGGTACAGTTTTCCGTCAACCTTCACTTTCACCATCGCTTCCGAGAGTATGTCGGTCGGCAGCGATTTGGCGCGGGTCGGCTGGCGGCGTTTATCCTCCACGATGACCATGTAATCGACCAGCTCGAAAGGCGGTTTATAATCATGAGCTGCCCTTCGAACAAGCATTTCGAAGGAGGCTTCGGCCATTTCGTACTGGAATCCCTGGCTTTCGAGCTGCTTTACCTTCTGCAGGAGTTCTTTTGTCTCGGGAGCTTTCGGCTCCAGTGTTATTCCCATCTTATCCGCAATATAAGTAACGTTTCGGCTGCCGGAAAGCTCCGAGATAACGGTGCGCTGCTTGTTGCCCACCTTTTCGGGGTCGATGTGCTGGTAGGCTTCAATCCACTTTGTCATGCCGTCCATGTGATAGCCGGCTTTATGGCTGAAAGCGCTGGCACCGACATACGGAGCATACGGGTTATTGACGAGGTTTGCCAGTTCGCTGACGTAGCGGGAAACCTCCGTCAGTTTAGCCAGTTGCCCGTCGCTGATGCAGTCCATCTTCATCTTCAGTTTCAGGGCGGGAATAATGGAACAGAGGTTGGCGTTACCAGTGCGTTCTCCGTACCCGTTTATCGTTCCCTGGACGTGGGTTGCTCCGGCCCGTACCGCCACCAAAGTGTTGGCAACCGCCAGGTCGGAATCATTGTGGGTGTGGATACCGAGTGCCACATTCGTTACCTTCTTTGCGGCTTTGACGGCAGTCTCAATCTCATGCGGAAGAGCGCCGCCGTTCGTTTCGCAGAGGACGATGCATTCAGCTCCCGCTTCGGCGGCAACCTGCACACATCGAAGGGAATAGTCAGGGTCCGCCTTGAAGCCGTCGAAGAAGTGTTCGGCGTCGAGAAAAACCGACATGCCCTGCGATTTCAGCCAGATAATCGTATCCGCTATCATTTTCAGGTTTTCTTCGGGAGTTGTCTGTAAGACATGCTGAACCTGGAGGCTCGATGTTTTGGCAACAATGGTGGCGATAGACGCCCCGGATTCAACGAGCATCTGAACGTTGGAATCATTTTCAGCTTTTAAACCGACACGGCGGGTACTTCCGAAAACAGCAATCCGGGCGTTCTTCAATTTCACTTTCTGGACGCGCTTGAAGAAGGCGGCGTCCTTCGGGTTGGAGCCGGGCCAGCCGCCTTCGACATAGTGAATCCCGAGTTCATCGAGTTTCTCTACGATGTGTATCTTGTCTCCGAGTGAAAAGGATATTCCCTCGCTCTGAGCGCCGTCTCTCAGCGTCGTGTCATATAGCTCAACAGAAGCCAATTATTTCTCCTCGATTGCCTGGCAGATTAAGTCACCCATTTTCCGGGTGCCGACCTTGGTCAGTCCTTCATCCATTATATCATACGTACGGTAACCGGCTTTGAGAACAGCGTCGACGGCCGCTTCGATGGCTTCTGCCTCTTTATTGAGCGCCAGCGAATACCGCAGCAGCATGGCGACACTGAGGATAATCGCAATCGGGTTCGCCAGGTCCTGGCCCGCCCGCCGGGGAGCACTGCCGTGAATCGGTTCGTAAAGGCCGAAAGTCGACATGCCGTCCTGCGGTACCCCGGCCAGGCTTGCCGAAGCCAGCATACCCATTGAGCCGGCCAGCATCGATGCCTCGTCGGTGAGAATATCGCCGAAGGTATTTTCCGTCACCAGGACGTCGAGATACTTCGGGTTCTGGATGATTCTCATGGCGCAGGCATCGACTAGCATATGCTCAAGTTCGATATCCGGGTAATCAGCCGATACTTCGATGGCAACCTGTCTCCAGAGGCGAGACGACTCAAGGACGTTTGCCTTATCGACCGAGATAAGTTTCTTTTTACGGGTACGCGCCAGTTCGAAACCGACCCGGACGATACGTTCGATTTCCTGTTCCGAGTACGCCATGGAGTCAACGGCTTTTCTGCCGGTGGCGGTTTGCCAGCGCTTCTTCGGTTTTCCGAAATAAAGGCCGCCGGTAAGCTCCCTGATAAAGATAAAATCGACCCCTTCGATGACCTCCGGTTTCAGGTTGGTGCCGTTCATCAGCATCGGAAAAACTTTCACCGGGCGAAGGTTGGCGAACAGGCCGAGTTTCTTCCTGAGGTCGAGCAGACCGTCTTCCGGCCGCGTTTTCGCGTTCGGGTCGTCCCATTTCGGGCCGCCGACCGCGCCGAGCAGGACTGCATCCGAAGATTTGCACATTTTTAACGTTTGAGCGGGTAACGCCGAACCGGTCTCATCGATGGCAATACCACCGACCAGGCCGTAATCGAGCTTGATTTCGTGGTTGAATTTTTTTTCAACCGAATTGAGAACCTTGACTGCTTCGTTGGTGACATCGACGCCGATACCATCACCCGGCAGGACAGCAATCTTGCATTTCATTAGTTTTTCCTCGCTTTCGCAACTTCTTTCTTAGTATATTCGATAAGCCCTCCGGCAGCGATGAGTTCACCCATGAAGCCCGGATACGGTTTCGAAGTGTAGGTTTTGCCGCTCCGGGTATTGGTGATGGCTCCTTTTGCCAAATCGACTTCGACGATGTCGCCTTTTTCGATATCATCGACGGCTTCCGGGCATTCCAGCAGCGGAAGACCGATATTGATTGAGTTCCGGAAAAAAATGCGGGCAAAACTTTTGGCGATAACACAGGAAATTCCGGCAGCTTTGATAGCCAGAGGAGCGTGCTCGCGCGAAGAGCCGCAGCCGAAATTCGACGTGGCGACAATCATGTCGCCCGGCTTGGCGCTGGCAACGAAATCCTTATCGATATCCTCCATGCAGTGGGCGGCAAGTTCATTGCCTTCCGACAGGTAGAGATACCGGGCGGGAATTATCTCATCGGTATTAACATCGGCCCCGTATTTGTGGACTTTCCCTTTCAGCATAATATATACTCCTTGTTTGTTTACCCTTCTACGAGTTTATTTTCGAAATCTTTAACTTTCCTGGGGTTACCATTACGGTCACAAAGTACCATATGCCCTTCTTTTTCAAGCCGGGTTGCCTGTCCTTCAAGCCCACCCGGATATTTTTCGTTGATTTCACCTTTCGATTTCAGTGTTCGCCAGTATGGGGTACAGTTTTTTACTCCTTCGGCTTCATCTTCCGCGGCTGCACGGGCTGCGATACCGGCAAAAATACCGGTCGTTATCGGTCAGCCGATTGTCGCACCGTGTTTCCTTGCCAGTTTATCCCGTATCTGGTTGATAGTGATGAGCTTTCCTTCAGGAACTGTTTTCATTACTTCATCAACCTCAACAGGAGCTGGAATAACGCATGTTCCGGTACCCCACTTCCGGCTCATGTCTTCGGTTATTTCAACTACCTGCGCTTTTTTGTCCTCGTGGAGTTTTTCTCGCCATGTCTTTTTCGGTTTAGCCATAGCCTGTACCTCCGTTACCATGTAACGTCATGTTAATGCTTGAGAGCATCCGGCCCGGTAATATAACCGGTTATCGCACTCGCGGCGGCTACCGCCGGGTTGGCGAGGTATACTTCAGATTTGACATGCCCCATTCTGCCGACGAAGTTACGGTTGGTAGTCGAAATACATTTTTCACCTTCGGCGAGAATCCCCATATGCCCGCCGAGGCAGGGACCGCAGGTCGGCGTGCTGACAGCCGCTCCGGCCCTGATGAATTTCTCGATGATGCCTTCTTTCAGCGCATCGAGATACACCTGCTGAGTGCCGGGCAACACGATACACCGGACTCCCGGGTGTACCTTATGCTTATCGAGGATATCGGCGGCGATTCTCAAGTCTTCGAGACGCCCGTTGGTGCAACTGCCGATAACCGCCTGATTGACTTTTACATTATGTAGTTTACTCACCGGCGAAGCGTTAGACGGCAGATGGGGAGTCGAAACCTGGGGTTCAAGTTTCGAAACATCGTATTCGATAACCTTCTCGTATTCAGCGTCTTCGTCCGATTCATAGACGGTGTAGTCCCGTTTCGCCCGTAATTTCAGGTAGGCGGTGGTGCGGGCATCGACTTTGAAGATACCGGCTTTGGCGCCGGCTTCGATTGCCATGTTCGCCATGGTGAAACGGCCGTCCATGGACAGTGAGTTTATCGCCTGCCCGGTGAACTCCATGGCCGAATAGAGCGCCCCGTCGACGCCGATTTGGCCGATGGTATACAGAATCAGGTCCTTGCCACCGAGCCATCTGCCCGGTGTGCCGTGATAAACGAACTTGATGGTGGTGGGAACTTTCATCCAGATGTAGCCGGTAGCCATTGCCGAGGCGATGTCGGTCGAACCCATACCGGTCGAGAAAGCGCCGAGAGCGCCGTAGGTACAGGTGTGCGAATCTGCTCCGATAACGACCTCGCCGGGTAATACCCAGCCCTGTTCCGGCAGCAGGACGTGCTCGATGCCCATCTCTCCGACATCGTATATTTTTATGCCCTGTTCGTTGCAGAAATCCCGCATGAACTTCGCCTGTTCAGCCGACAGGATATCCTTATTCGGTACGAAATGGTCGGCCACCATGACTATCTTCGAAGGGTCGAAAACCTTACTGATTCCAACCTTCCTGAATTCCTTTATGGCGATTGGCGCGGTAATATCGTTTGCCAGGATGAGGTCGACTTTCGTGTTGATGAATTCACCCGGGCTGACCGTTTCCTTACCGCAATGCGCTGCCAGTATCTTTTCAGCTATCGTTGCCATGTTATCTCCTCTTATTCGTATACATTAATGATATTTGTTGAATTCACTATTTTATGTTAAATACCTTTTTCAGTAGCAAGCAGCCGGTTCAGGGCATTGATATATGCCTTGGCGCTGGCGACGATGATGTCGGTATCGGCTCCCCGCCCGGTAAAGGATGTCCCCTGTCTTTCGATTCTGATAAGGACCTCGCCGATGGCATCGATGCCTTCGGTAACTGATTTTACGCTGAACTCGGTCAGGACGTTCGGCTTGCCGACGAGCCGGTTAATCGCCTGGTAGACAGCATCGACCGGTCCGGTTCCGAGGGCGGCATCCGAAATCAGCTTCCCGTCTGGTGATACCAGCCTGACGGCGGCGGTCGGTAGCCCTTTATCGCCGCAGGTAACCTGGAGACGGTCGAGGTGGTAGTTTTCTGTATCGGTCCGTTTCTCCTCCGCAAGAAGAGATTCGATATCACGATCGGTCACTTCCTTTTTCTTTTCGGCCAGTTCCTTGAAGGCTGTATACACTTTCGAGAAATCCTCGTCGGACAGGGTATAGCCAAGTTCGGACAGGCGCTGCCGGAAGGCATGCCGTCCGCTGTGTTTGCCCATGACGAGGCTGCTCGAAGGAATACCGACGCTTTGAGGATCCATGATTTCATAGGTATTCGGCATCTTGATAACCCCGTCCTGATGAATGCCTGATTCATGCCGGAAGGCGTTGCCGCCGACGATTGCCTTGTTCGGCTGCACCGGGAACCCGGTCAGCTCGCTGACCAGCCGGCTGGTCCGATATATCTGGGTCGTATCGATACCGGTCTCCAGCTTATAAAAATCATGGCGGGTTTTCAGGCTCATGACAATTTCTTCCAGCGAGGCGTTACCGGCCCGTTCCCCGATGCCGTTGATGGTGCATTCGGCCTGCCGGGCGCCGTTCCTGATTGCTTCCAGACTGTTTGCGACGGCCATACCGAGGTCGTTATGGCAGTGGACGCTGATGGTCGCTTTATGGATATTCGGAACGTTTTCGTAAATACCCTTGATTAAGGCGCCGAACTCGCCGGGCATGGCATACCCGACCGTGTCCGGGATATTGACGGTGGTCGCACCGGCGTCGATAACCGCTTCCAGCATCTGGTACATGTAAGCAGGTTCCGCCCGGCTGGCATCCATCGGCGAGAACTCGACGTTATCGAGGTATTTCTTGGTACGGGCAACCGCCGAGCGGGCCATCTCCAGTATCTCGTCCCGGCTTTTTTTCAACTGGTGCATGATGTGGATATCGGAGGCCGAAACAAAGACGTGAATGCGTGGGTCAGCCGCTCCCTTGATGGCTTCCCAGGCCCGTTCGATATCTTCGGGTAAGGCCCTTGCCAGGCCGCAAATGGTAGAATTCCGAACCTCGGCAGCGATTGCCTTGACGGCTTCCAGTTCGTTCTGCGAATTGACCGGCATGCCGGCTTCGATGACATCGACCCCCAGTTTCTCCAGTTGCCTGGCTATTTCCAGCTTCTCCTGGATATTGAGGGTCGCTCCGGCTGCCTGTTCGCCGTCTCTCAGTGTGGTATCGAATATGATTACATTATTCATTATTGTCTCCCTGAAGAAATATCTTTGCGTTAGATATTCCGGAATAATTCTCCTGTTTTATTATTGCTGTTTTTCGCTAAAACGGGGTATCCCCTCTCTTATTTCAGAGAGGGGCCGGTAAGGATGAGAATAGTTCCTTCAGTGAGTTTCAATAATAAATACATCAGAATTAACGGATTTACTCCTTCGGCTTCGGTTTGACCATCAGAATCGGGCAGGTTACGTTATTCAGCAGAGTCGCCGCAACGCTGCCGTAAACGAGTCGACTGAATCCGGACCTCCCGTGGCTGGCGATGATAATCATCGAGTGGGGATGATTATTCGCGTAGGTTATCAATTCATCGGTCGCTTTACCTTCGATGACCTCGGAGCGTACCTTAATGCGCTTTTCCTGGAAAAGTTCCTCGACTTTTTCGAGGTATTCCTGTGAAGCCTTTTTTCGCCTCGCTTCTTCCTGCTGCATGAACTCGCCCCAGTTGAGGGTTACGCCCGAAAGCTCAGGCCCGTAGTACGAGGGGATGGTAGGAGTTTCTGAAACCTTAATCAGCACCACTTCCAAATTTTCCCGGCCGCTCTGCCTGGCGATATTCTCGACATGAGGGATGACGGACTCAGCCAGTTCGGAGCCGTCGAGCGGTACCAGCAGGTTTAGCTCCGGCCATGTATCATATGGTTCTTCCGGAGTGTGGTCGGCGCTTACCAGGAAAACGGGGATTTTCGCGGCGCTTAACACTTTGCTGGCGACGCTGCCGATACTCCACCTCTTGAGGCCCGAATGCCCCCTGGTTGCCATCAAAATTAAGTCGATATCGTTTTCATCGGCGTATTTCAGGATTTCTTCCGGAGGGTACCCTTCAATCAGTTCGCCTTTGACTTTGATGGCTTCATTCGCCTGGTTGATGCCGGCTTCCTGTTGAACTTCCCGGGCCTGCCGTTTTATCGATTCGGCGGCTCGTTTGATATATGCC
The DNA here is from genome assembly GCA_964579355.1 of uncultured Dehalococcoidales bacterium. Lineage (GTDB taxonomy): Bacteria > Chloroflexota > Dehalococcoidia > Dehalococcoidales > UBA2162 > MGML01. The sequence continues at coordinate 18,308 of CAZOGR010000002.1, forward strand.
TCCTGCATGGGAATAAAACTCTTGGCTGACGGAGACGCAATATGGAGCAGAGTCACATCGATATCCAGTCTTCCTGCAAGTTCTTTAGCATAGGTAAACACTACTTCTGCCAGTTCTGAACCGTCCAGTGGAACAAGCATTCGATGATACATATTTCTCCTCCTGTTTTAATAATCCGATAATACTCCGTGACAGCGGTGCAAATCAATATCGGATGTCAATTTCCCTACAATGAGAGCGAATTCCTCGTCAACCTCGTTTTCCCTTTCGATTCCTTGTCTGTCTGAGCGGCGCTCAGCATTCCTCTCGTCATGGCGATTCGGCCGGTCCTGGCCAGTTCCTTGATACCGAAACCTTGAAGCAAAGCGACCAGGGAATCAATCTTGTCTTCGTCACCGGTAACTTCCACGGTAAGTGTGTCGATGCCGACATCGACGATATTGGCTCTGAATATGGCGACTATCTGGATAATTTCACTCCGGTTTACCGAGGTGGTTTTCACCTTTACCAGGGCAAGTTCCCGGTTAATCGTGTCTTCTTCGCTGAGTTCCAGTACACGGACGACATCGACAATCTTATCGAGCTGTTTTCTGACCTGCTCGACCGAGGTGGTCGTTCCGTCCACGACAATAGTTGTCCGGGAGATATTCGGTATCTCGCTTTTGCCGACGGCGATACTCTCGATATTGAAACCGCGACGCCTGAACAGGCTCGATATCCGGTTCAGGACACCGGGCTTGTTCTCGACGAGAGCTATCAGTGTGTGTTTATTAGGTGCCATATCGTCACCCCTTTTCAAAGCGTTTCTTTTATCTCTTTTCGTATAATACGTTCGAAGGTATCGGTTCCTCGAGCATGGCATGGATATCTTCGCCGGGCGGAACCATCGGGTACACGTTTTCCTCCGGAGCGATATTGAAGTCAATCAGGAACGGTCCGTCTTCTTCCATGGCGTTCTGTATTGCCGGGATAACGTCTTCCCGTGTTTTCACCCGTAACCCCGGAATGCCGTACGCCTCGGCGATTTTCACGAAATCAGGCCCGAACAATGGCGTCGCGACATACCTTTTTTCGTAGAAAAATTCCTGCCACTGGCGAACCATGCCGAGAAAGCCGTTGTTCATAATGGCGATTTTCACGGCCGCCCGCTCCTGGCTGATAGTCGCCAGTTCCTGGAGAGTCATCTGGAAACTGCCGTCGCCGTCGATACACCAGACGGTCGTTTCCGGCCGCCCGATTTTCGCTCCCAGCGCCGCCGGTAAACCGAAGCCCATTGTCCCCAGGCCGCCTGAGGTAACGAAACTGTTCGGTTTATCGTACATGTAATGCTGGGCAGCCCACATCTGGTGCTGGCCGACGCCGGAGACGATAATGGCATTCCCTCTGGTTGCCTCGGATATCCGGTGTATCACGTACTGCGGCAGAACCTCATCGCATTCCCGGATTGTCAGGCAGGGATGCTCATCACGTAACGTATCCAGCTTGTTGAACCAGTCGATGTGACGGTTTTTCTCGATGTGTTTATTGAGTTCGGTCAGAATTTCTTTCAGGTCGCCGACTATCGGAACGTCGACCCGAACATTCTTACCGATTTCTGCGGGGTCGATATCGATATGGATAAACTTCGCCTGCGGAGCGAAGGTGCTCACCTTCGAAGTAACCCGGTCATCGAATCGCATTCCCGTCGCGATTATCAAATCGGCTTGGCTGACCGCCAGGTTAGCGGCAGCTAGGCCGTGCATACCGACCATGCCGAAGTTGAGAATATGCGTATCCGGGAACCCGCTGATGCCCAGCAAGGTTGTCACGACCGGTATCTGGGCCGATTCGGCAAGCTCTTTCAGTTTGGCGCTGGCGCCGGAAATCAGCACGCCCCTGCCCGTCAGAATGAGCGGCTGGCTGGCTTCATTTATCAGTTTGGCGGCTTTCTTAATCTGTGCCGGATGGCCGCCGGTTGTCGGTTTGTAACCGGGCAGAGATACCCGGGCCGGGTAGATAAACTCGGCTTCTTCCTGGAAAACATCTTTCGGAATATCGATGAGCACCGGGCCCGGCCGGCCGGTCCGTGCCAGGTAGAAAGCTTCCTTGATTGTTCTGGCCAGGGCGGAGGCGCTTCTTACCAGGTAGTTGTGCTTCGTAATCGGCAGGGTAATGCCGGTGATATCTATTTCCTGAAATGCATCCTTGCCGATGAACGGCCGGGCGACCTGTCCGGTGATTGCAACCATCGGCACAGAATCGAGATAGGCATTGGCGATGCCGGTTACCAGGTTGGTCGCACCGGGGCCGGAGGTGGCGAAGCAGACGCCAACCTTGCCGGTGACGCGGGCATAACCGTCAGCCGCATGTGCCGCCCCCTGTTCATGGCGGACAAGAACATGATGCAGTTGAGGATATTGAGGAAGGGTATCGTAGAGGGGAAGAACAGAGCCTCCGAGGATACCGAATACGACATCAACACCCTCTTTAACCATGCTCTCGCATACTATCTGAGCCCCGGTCAATTTCATGGTTGTATCCTCCTACTTGAATACTGCGCCGGTACTGGCGGAGGTGACTTTTTCCGTATACCTGGCCAGGTAGCCTGTCTTGATGCGAGGTTCGAAGTCAGGTAAGGCTGCCAGGCGGTTCTTTATCTCTTCATCGCTCAGTTCGACGTTCAGTTTATAGTTTTCGATATCGATATCGATGATATCGCCGTCTTTCAGTGCGGCAATCGGGCCTCGGGCGGCGGCTTCGGGCGAAACGTGGCCGATGGCTGCTCCCCGGCTGCCTCCGGAAAAACGCCCGTCGGTAATCAGGGCGACCTCTTTATCGAGGCCGGCGCCGCTCAGGAGAGAAGTCGGCGTCAGCATTTCCCGCATGCCGGGGCCGCCTTTCGGCCCTTCGTAGCGGATAACGACGACTTCCCCGGGCTTGATGGTATTTTTCATAATAGCCGGCATCGATTCCTCTTCCGAATCGAATACCCTCGCCGGACCCGAGTGCTTCATCATCTCGGGAGCGACGGCAGCCCGCTTGACCACCGCACCTTCAGGTGCCAGGTTGCCGAACAGAATGGCTAACCCTCCGGTTGGCGAATACGGGTCCGCAACCGACCGGATAACGGTTCTGTCCGGAGCCGGCGCGGCCTGCATGATTTCGCCGACAGTCTTGCCGGAAACGGTCATGGCGTCTTTTTTCATCTGCTTATCGAGTTCTCTCATAACCGACGGAATACCGCCTGCCCTGTCGAGGTCTTCGATTCGCTGTTCGCCCGCCGGGCTTAATTTACAGATATGGGGGGTTTTTCGGTTGATATCGTTAATCCTGGCAAGGTCGAAACCAATCTTCGCTTCCGTGGCAACGGCAATCAGGTGGAGCACCGAATTGGTGCTGCCGCCGAGAGCCATATCAATCGAGAATGCATTGTGAAGTGAGTCGTTCGTAATTATGTCAAGCGGTCTCACGTTATCGCGAACGAGGCTGATAACCCGTTCGCCCGCCATTCGCGCCAGTTGCCGCCTGCGTCCGTCGGTGGCGGGAATTGTTCCGTTTCCCGGAAGGCCCATGCCCATGGCTTCGGTAGCGCAGTTCATGGTGTTGGCGGTGAACATGCCGGCACAACTGCCGCAGCCGGGACAGGCGATTTCCTCGAGTTCGGTAAGTTCTTCTTCGGTCATCTGGCCGGTGGTAACCTTGCCGACCGATTCGAAGACGGTTATCAAATCGGCTTTGATTACTTTATCGTCTTTATACAGTTTTCCGGCCAGCATCGGCCCGCCGCTCACGAAAATCGCCGGGATGTTCAGGCGAATGGCGGCCATCAGCATGCCGGGAACGACTTTATCGCAGTTAGGAATGAACACCAGGCCGTCGAACTGGTGGGCTTCGGCCATGATTTCTATCGAGTCGGCAATGAGTTCGCGGCTCGGCAGGCTGTACTTCATGCCCGGGTGATTCATGGCAATGCCGTCGCAGACGGCGATGGTATTGAACTCGAACGGTACGCCGCCTCCGGCCGATACCCCTTTTTTAACGGCTTCGGCGATGTCCCGGAGGTGAATGTGCCCGGGAACGATTTCGGTAAAACTGTTAACGACGCCGATGAGCGGCTTCCCCGCGTCTTTCTTATTCCAGCCGAGGGCATACAGGAGCGAACGATGGGGTGCCCTTTCAATACCTTTGGTTACTGCGTCGCTTCTCATCTCTTATTACTCCTTACTTTATTTTTTATAGAAAAAAAGCCGACCCGTGGGGTCGGCCTTTTTTTAGCTTCCCACAGGCCGGTTTATGAGTTAATAACGAGTACCAGAGTACTATAATTTCTTTCCATTATGTTGCTAGAGTAACACAGCTATAATTTATTGTCAAGCCAGTCTCGAATATCGTTATTATGTCAATAGCAGGCGGGAAATCGATTGAATGATTCTGTCCGGTTTTCCCGGTGAATCTTCCGGCAGTCCCCTGTTCTCCGGGTCAATCCAGATACTGTAAATCCCGGCATTATTCGCTCCGGCGATATCCCGCGCCAAATCATCGCCAGCCATCCAGGCGCCTGCCGCTTTCACGTTAAGTTTTCCGAGTGTATGCCTGAAAACTTCGATTTCAGGTTTCCCCTGTCCGAATTCACCTTCGATGGTGATACAGTCAAAAAACGGGGCGAGACCGAATTTTTCGATTTTCGCCCTTTGTGTTTCCGAAGTGCCGTTGGTGATGAGACCGAGTTTTATTCCCTGGTTTTTCAAAGTCTGTAATGTGTTGAAAGCTCCGGGAAACAGGTAAACAAGGTCTTCCCTCTGTTCGGTATAAGCATCAGCCAGCCGATTCGAAACCTCTCTGTTTTCGACTCCCAGTTTCGAAAAGGTGAGCGCAATGTACTCACGCCTGGTTTCTTTCATGTTCAATCTGCCGAGACGATGTCTTTCGAAATCGCTCCAGTACCAGTGGCTGATTTCCCGGACGGCAGAATACAAAACGTCGGGGTTCAACCCTTCAATCATCGCCGCGTACTGGTAACACAACTTTTGCCATAATTCTTCGGTGCCGTCCGAATGGGAGACGATTGTGTCATCCAAATCCAGCAGTATCGCTTCCGGAAGGTTTCTTTCAACCAAAACGATTACTCCATCTCGGACATTTTTTCGACCCGGCGCTGATGCCGGCCGCCTTCGAATTCCGTGTCCATGAAGGTTTTGACAATGTCCTGCATTTCTCCCTTGACTATCTCCGCTCCCATGCAGAGAACATTCGCGTCGTTATGCTGGCGCGATCTCAGGGCGCAGAAGCTGTTATGGCACAGCCCCGCCCTGATTCCCTTGACTTTGTTGGCGGCGATGCACATTCCGATGCCGGTACCGCAGATAAGAACACCCCGGTCGTAATCGCCGGCGACGATAGACTTTCCTACTTTTTTAGCGATATCCGGATAATCGACCGATTCCTCGGTGTAGGTGCCGAAGTCTTTCACTTCGTGGCCGGCAGCCTCGAGAACCTTGATAACGGAAAGCTTGAATTCAATACCCCGGTGGTCGCACCCAATAGCAACTCGCATGTGTTTACTCCTTTTCGAGAATTTTTCGCTCGCATACTTTTTCGATAGCTTCGACGGATATCGCTCCGTATCTCAGGAGCACGGGACTGTCTCCGGTAACGTCGAGAATCGTCGATTCGGTACCGCCGGGGCATTTTCCCCCGTCGATAATATAGTCGATTTTGTCGCCGATTTGCCGTTTGACCTCTTCGGCGGTGAGAGCGCTCGGGCTGCCGCTGAGATTGGCACTGGTACCGATGACCGGCTTTCCGGCTTTTTCGATAAGCATAAGGGTAATCGGGTGGCCGGGGACTCTCAAGGCGACGGTTTTCTGCCCGCCGCTGACCGTATCCGGGACAATCGCCGATTTTTCGAACACCAGTGTCAGAGCGCCGGGGAAAAAGGCATCCGCCAGTTTACGGGCAATCGGATTGATGTTTATAGCAAAGTTGTCCAGCCATGAAATATCGGCCAGGAGGAGTGGCAGGGGCATCGTCAGGGGACGGTTTTTCACTTCGTAGACGTTCCTGACGGCAGTGTCATTATCGTAAACTGCCCCCAGTCCGTACACCGTATCCGTCGGATAGGCGACCAGTCCGCCCCGTTTCAGGATTTCCACCCCTTCAGCTATGGATTTACGGACTTTTTCTTCCATGTTCGCTCATTCTCTCAGCCGGTTCCGGCAACCATCGTGCGTCGGTTGCTCAAAGTATAACACAGGCCGCTGAAATCATGAACCGGGCCGGTACCCGGCCGCGTCGGCTATTACGGAATTTGGAGTATTGATGTATAATAGGATATCGATTACGGAAGGAGAGAAGGGATATATGTCAAAAGTATTGATTATCTATCATTCCTTGAGCGGAAATACGGAAGCTATGGCAAAAGCCGTGAAAGAGGGCGCTGCCTCAGCCGGGGCCGAGGTTTCCCTGAAACTGGCTGCCGATACTAAAGCGGAAGATCTCCTGAACTGCGACGCCGTCGTCATGGGGACTGCCAACTATTTCAGCTACGAAGCCGGTATGATGAAAGATTTCTTTGACCGTACCTTCTTTACTTTGAAAGGGAAAGTCGATAACAAACCATATGCCGTTTTTGGCAGTTATGGTGGCGGTGGCACGGTAGCGATTGAAAGTCTGGCCAAGCTCTGTGAAAATCTCGGCCTGAAAAAAGCCGCGGACCTCGTTGGTGCCCAGCGGGAGCCTTCAAAAGAGGCATTGGATGCCTGTAAAGCTCTCGGTGCTAAAATGGCCTTGCTGTAACGAAAAAAAGAAAGGCTTGAACCATACGTGCCTAAACCGGATGATAACCAGGATATAAGCAAAGAAAAAATCAGAGTTACCACCAGCGGCGATATCGAGGTCTCTACCTACCTCGAAATTTCCCAGGGAGCTGTCGCCCGTACTACCCCTCGTGAAGCAGAACGTGAAGCGATTGTCGTTATCGATTTCGGTTCGCAATACAGTTTACTGATTGCCCGGCGTATCAGGGAATGCAACGTTTATTGCGAGCTCGTTTCCTACGATACCCCGGTCGAAAAAATTAAAGCCCTGAACCCCCGGGGGTTCATTCTTTCGGGCGGCCCTTCGAGCGTCTACCAGGAAAACGCCCCGTTAGCCCCCTCCTACATCTACGAAAGCCATCTTCCGATTCTCGGAATCTGTTACGGCCTCCACGCGATAACGAAGCAGCTCGGCGGCGTTGTGGCGCCGGGCCAGAAACAGGAATACGGCCATGCGGTCCTTTACCTTGCCGATACCCGCTCGCCGCTTTTCGAGGGAATCGATACCTCGACCACCGTCTGGATGAGCCACGGTGATAAAGTCGATACAATGCCTCCGGGTTTTACCTCGCTCGCCCATACCGAAAATTCTCCGTATGCCGTTATTGGCAATAGCGAAGGCATCTACGGCATCCAGTTCCACCCGGAAGTTATCCACACCGTCGAAGGTAAGAAAATTCTGAAAAATTTCGCCTACAACATATGTAAATGTACCGGTAACTGGACCATCAGTAATTTCATCACCGATAGTATCAACAATATCAGGCAGCAGGTCGGAAAAGGGAAAGTCATCAACGCTCTCTCCGGTGGTGTCGATTCGGCAGTCGTGGCAATGCTGATTCACCAGGCTATCGGCGACCAGCTTACCTGCATCTTTGTTAATAACGGCCTGCTCCGCCGGGAAGAAGTCGAAAGAACCTGGAAGGTTTTCAAGGAAAACCTCGGTATGAATATTATCCTTATCGATGCCGAACAACGGTTCCTCGACCGGCTGAAAGGCGTTACCGACCCCGAAACAAAAAGAAAGATAATCGGCGAAGAATTCATCGAGGTTTTCGAAGAGGAAGCGAAAAGAATCGGTACCGTCGATTTCCTCGGTCAGGGCACGCTCTACCCGGACGTAATTGAAAGTTCCGCTTCCGGCAGCAAAGCCTCGGCGGTTATCAAGTCGCATCACAACGTCGGCGGACTGCCGGCCAGGATGAGGCTTCGGCTCGTCGAACCGCTTCGCTACCTGTTCAAGGATGAGGTACGGAAAGTCGGCCTCGAACTTGGCATGCCGGAAGAAATGGTATGGAGGCAGCCCTTCCCCGGACCGGGACTGGCAATCCGCATCATCGGCGACATTACCCGCGAAAAACTTGAAATCCTCCGTTCGGCTGATTTTATCGTCATGAACGAAATCAAGAAAGCTAAACTGTACCACAATCTGTGGCAGTCGTTCGCCGTACTGACCGATGTTAAGAGTGTCGGCGTAATGGGGGATTACCGGACGTACGGCTACCTTGTTGCTGTCAGAGCCGTTACCAGCGAAGACGCAATGACCGCCGACTGGGCGCGTTTGCCGTATGATTTGCTTGCCCGGATATCGAACAGAATCGTCAACGAAGTCAGCGGTGTTAACCGGGTCGTTTACGATATCACCTCTAAACCACCTTCGACTATCGAATGGGAATAACGTAATTAAGAGCTGCTAATACGCTATGGAGGGTGGAAGCTGAAAATACTCGTAATAGGGAACGGAGCGCGCGAACACACCCTGACCTGGAAGCTCGCGCAAAGTCCCAAAGCTGAAGAAATCTATATCGCTCCGGGAAATGCAGGGACAGCCGAAATCGGTATCAATATACCTCTGAATCCGTCCAACTTCGAGGAAGTCGTAAAAACCTGTCAGAAAACCGGCATCGACCTGGTGGTAATCGGTCCCGAGACGACGCTTGCCGAGGGAATTGTCGACCGTATTCAGGTAACGGGAATCCCGATATTCGGCCCTACCAAAGGTGCGACTCAGATTGAGTCAAGTAAGGCTTTTGCCAAAGGGTTAATGCAGAAATACGGCATACCTACTGCGAAAAGCAGCAGTTTTTCCGATTTCCGCCACGCGGTAGAATACGTGAAAATGCAGAAACCTCCTGTCTGGATAAAAGCTGACGGCCTGGCTGCCGGCAAAGGAGCGATTGTCGCTAACTCAATCGCGAACGCCATTGATATCCTGGCCAGCATCATGGAGGAAAAAGTCCTCGGCGATGCCGGCAATACGGTGGTTATCGAGCATGCCATGCACGGCCCGGAAATGAGTTGTTTCGCTTTCAGCGATGGTAAAAATGTTGCCCATCTGGCGAACGCCTGCGATTACAAGCGTATCTTCGATGGCGACAAAGGCCCCAACACCGGAGGAATGGGAAGCTATACGCCTCCGGTCTTCTATACCCCGAAACTCGGCGAAACCGTCATGGATAAAATCATGCGTCCCACCGTCCGGGCAATGGACAAGGAAAAGAGGCCGTATAAAGGCATGCTCTACGGCGGGCTGATGATTGAGGAAGACGGCCCGAAGGTGATTGAATTCAATGCCCGTTTCGGCGATCCGGAAACACAGGTAATCCTTCCTCCCCTGAAGACCGACCTGGTCGATATTATCATGGGGGTAATCGAAGGGAACCTGGATGAAATCAAAGTTAACTCGTCGGATGAGGCTACCGTCGGCGTCGTTCTCGCTTCAGGCGGCTATCCGGGAAAATACCCGACAGGTTTTCCGATTACAGGGTTGAAGGATGTCGATAAGGATGTTAATGTATTCCATGCCGGCACGAAACTGGCGGATAACGGCGAAGTAGTAACCAACGGCGGCCGGGTTCTGACTGTCGTTGCCTCCGGTAAAACGCTCGAAGAAGCCAGGGCAAAAGTATACGATAACGTCCCCAGAATCCGGTTCGAAGGGTGCTACTATCGTAAAGATATAGCCTTGTTTAACGATAGCGGGGCAGACCGGAATTCCTGACGTACGGAGTACATTCCCGAGAAATTTTCTTGTACTGTTGAGACTGGTGAGGTGGAACTATGCCGAAAGTGGGTGTTGTCATGGGGTCGAAGAACGACCGGGAGTCTCTTCAACCGGCGCTCGATATCATGGAGGAACTGGGTATCGATTTTGAGGTTAATGTCATATCCGCTCATCGCACGCCTGAAAAAGCGCGAACCTATGCCCTGGAAGCACGGGAACGGGGTATCGAGGTGCTCATTGCGGCAGCCGGTATGGCGGCTCATCTGCCGGGTGTTCTGGCCAGCTGGACGACCCTGCCGATTATCGGGGTGCCTCTGGCGGGGGGCGAACTGAAAGGGCTCGATGCTCTCTATGCCATCGTTCAGATGCCGGCCGGAATTCCGGTCGCAACCGTTGCCATCGGTTCTGCCGGAGTGAAAAATTCGGCATATCTCGCCGCCGAAATGCTGGGAATCAAGTACCCTGAAATCAGGGAAGCCTATGAGAAATATCGGCGAGGGCTGCAAGGAGATAGCAAGTAATGATAGAACGGTATTCCAGGCCGCACATGAAACAAGTGTGGTCTGATAAAAACAAGTTCGATAAATGGCTCGATGTCGAAATCGCCGTCTGCGAAGCGTGGTCGGAACTCGGTGTCATTCCAAGACACGAAGTACCGAAAATCAAGATGGCCCGGGTTAACATCGAACGCATGGAGGAAATTCTCAGGGAAACTCACCATGATGTTACCGCCTTCCTGGGAGCCGTCTCCGAAAGCCTCGGGCCGGAATCGAGATACGTCCATCTCGGCATGACATCATCGGACGTAATCGATACCGCTCTCAGCTTACAACTGCTCGAAGCTTCCGAGATACTCTCCCAGGATATCAAAGAGCTTATCGAAGTTCTCGGCGAAAAGGCTATCCAGTACAAGTTTACCCAGATGATTGGCCGGACCCATGGCATTCATGCCGAGCCGACAACCTTCGGGCTGAAACTTGCTGTCTGGCTGGAAGAGATGAAACGTAACCGGCAGCGCCTCAACGAAGCGGTCAGGAATATTGCTGTCGGAAAAATTTCCGGCGCGGTTGGAACCTACGCCACGTTGTCTCCCGAACTTGAGGAAAAAGCCTGCGCGAAACTGAAGCTGACCCCGGCGCCGATATCGAACCAGGTACTGCAGCGGGACCGGCACGCCCAGTTCGTGACAACCCTGGCGATTATAGCCAGTTCGCTGGAAAAGTTTGCCACCGAAATCCGGGGACTTCAGAAAACGGAAACACGGGAAGTCGAAGAGCCGTTCAGCGAAGGCCAGACCGGTTCATCGGCAATGCCCCATAAACGCAATCCCGAACTGTGCGAGCGGGTTTGCGGCATATCCCGGATGATGCGGGGCTATGCGGTAACGGCAATGGAGAATATTGCCCTCTGGCACGAACGGGATATCAGTCATTCATCGACCGAACGGGTCGTTTTACCGGATGCCTGCTTCCTGCTCGATTATTCGCTATCAATATTTACCTCGGTGATGAAAGGCTTGCTGGTCTACCCGAAGAAAATGAAAAAAGACCTCGAAATAACGAGGGGACTGGTCTTTTCCCAGCGGGTCATGCTCGCCTTCATCGAAAAAGGCCTTAGCCGTCAGCAGGCGTACAAGCTGGTGCAGCGGAGCGCTATGAAATCATGGAAAGGCGGAAGGAATTTCCTTTCCCTGTTGAAAGCCGACCCCGAAGTAACCGCCTGCCTGCCGGTTCCGGAACTGGAACAAATCTTCGATTACAGCTACTACCTCCGGCATGTGGACGAGATATACGAACGGCTCGGCCTCACCGAAAACCAGTGGAAGAAAACTATTAAAAAGTTCGAATCGGCAGAGCTGGCTCCGAAATCGGTGTAGCGCATGCCGGATGAAACGATGCTGTACGAAGACGGGATACGAGTTATATCGAGAGTGCGCCGGTTTGCCAGCAGTTCTACCGAGGTAAAACCCGGCGTTTACCAGGTGACCCATCGCGGTGCCAATGTCCTGGTAATCGCCGAAAAGAAGATAACGCTCATTGATACCGGCCTTCGTGAAAGTGCCCGGCACATACTCGACTTTATCACCGATATCGGGCGTTCTCCCGAAGAAGTCGGGTTAATTGTACTGACCCATAATCACATCGACCACATGGGCGGGCTGGCCGAGATAAGAAAAGCCACCGGAGCGAAGGTTGCGGCTCACCGGCTGGACATCGGCGAACGAGTTCATCCGCCGGCGGCTGATGCCCGGTATAAAGATTCGCTGGCAAACATTAAGGACAAATTGCAGTCGGTTTTTTCAGTACTCCCGAAAGATGTCGATATCGTCCTCGAAGGCGGAGAAACGCTCGAAACCCTGGACGGCCTGGAAGTGATTCATACTCCCGGCCATACGCCCGGAGGTATCAGCCTGTATTCCCGGAAACATAAAATGATGATGACCGGCGACCTGATTCGGAAACACCGCCGTACCCTGCTGCTGCCGCCGAAAATGGTGAGCCACAACCTGAAAGATAATCTGGAATCCGTTCGCAGAATAGCTGAATATGATTTCGAAATTCTGTGCTTCGGTCACGGCCTGCCTCTGATGCATGATATAAAACCGAGATTGCAGGCACTTCTGGAACGTGAGGAAGTTTGACAACCGGTATTCTGTCTGGGTATTATCATTACGCACCATGAGAGTAATCGCTGGCACAGCTAAAGGTCACCGGTTGATGGCTCCCAAACGGAAAGAAACAAGGCCGGCAACCGACCTGGTAAAAGGCGCCATATTTTCCATTCTGGAGAACCTGACCGATAACTGGGATACGGTGCTGGACCTGTTTTCGGGCAGCGGCCAACTGGGAATCGAAGCCCTCAGCCGGGGAGCCGGTACGGTTGATTTTGTCGACCACTCACCGCAGTGTTGTGCTATAATCAGGGAAAATCTGGAGAAAACGAAACTGGCGGAATTTGCCCGGGTACATTGCAGTCCCGTATCCAGGGCATTCTCATTCCTTGGCAAGGAGTATGACATTATTTTGATAGACCCGCCCTATTCCGACCAATCTATCGATGATACCATCAAAGAACTCGCCGAAACCAGATTAGTCGGCAATGATACGATTGTTGTTATCACCCATTCCCGGCGTTACCCGTTACAGCAGCATTACCTGTCTCTTAACATGAGTAAAGAATACCGCCATGGGGATAGTTGTATTTCAATTTACCGGAGGGAGAACGCAGCGTGACTACTGCTCTTTATCCGGGGACGTTCGACCCGATTACCAACGGACATATCGATGTTGCCCTGAGAGCCGCCAGGCTTTTTGACAAAGTAATCGTCGGCGTATATGATACTCCTGCGAAGGACCTGATGTTTTCTACCGGAGAACGGGTACATCTTGCCGAAACTTCGATACACGGACTGAATAATGTCGAAATCGTGCCTTTTACCGGGTTGACGGTGGATTTCGCCGGAAAAGTCGGAGCCGATGTCATCGTCCGGGGGTTAAGGATAGGGGCTGATTTCGAGTACGAAAGAGAAATGGCCCTGATGAATGCCAAGCTCTCGCCGGGTGTCGAAATCGTGTTCCTGATGGCCAGTCTCAAATACCAGTATCTCAGCTCGAGCCGGTTGAAAGAGGTGGCAAAGCTGGGGGGAAATGTTTTTGACCTTGTTCCTGATAGTGTCGCCGAAGCCTTGAAAAAGAAAGCGACTGCTAAATAAAAATCAAATAACAGGAGGAAAAAATGGCGTATAAAATTTCAGACGAGTGTATCAGTTGCGGGGCATGCGAATCGGAATGCCCGAATCAGGCAATCAGCGAGGGTGATTCTCAATATCAGATTGACCCTGATAAATGCACTGAATGCGTCGGCGCCGGCGGCGAACCGAAATGCGCTGAAATCTGCCCCGTCGATGCTCCGGGACCTGATCCGGACCGTCGCGAAACGCCTGAACAGCTTCAGGCAAAATACGA
>CAZOGR010000003.1:0-24350 GCA_964579355.1 uncultured Dehalococcoidales bacterium
AAGATAAATATAGGGATGCTTTAGAAGGCTAATTGCGGCTGAATTTTCCAGTCTCCAACAGTTGACAATCTCGCTGGCGCTGTGGTAGACTCTGTATTTAGCGCTTTGTAGCTCAATAATGCACGCTGGCAGAGCGAATATGACCTTCGTCTGCCGATTGGGTGGGCTAATGCTCATCCATTTTAATTGTAGGAGATTTGACATTATGCCAACTATTAACCAGCTTGTCCGTAAAGGTAGGAAAAAAGTAGGGAAGAAACCGAAGACAGTCGCGTTTCGATACACCTACAATGCCCTGAAAAACAGGCTGGTTGAAGGAGAAGGTTCTCCCCAGAAGCGCGGTGTTTGTGTTCAGGTTATGACACGGACACCCAGGAAACCTAACTCGGCTCTCCGTAAGGTAGCCAGGGTGAGGTTGAGTAACACCATGGAAGTAACCGCTTATATTCCCGGTGAAGGTCACGAGCTCCAGGAACACTCCGTCGTCCTGATTCGGGGAGGTCGCGTGAAGGATCTTCCGGGCGTCCGATATCACATCGTTCGCGGTACTCTCGATACCTCCGGAGTCAATAACCGGAAGCAGGGTCGGAGCAAATACGGAACGAAAAAAGCTAAATCGGCGTCGAAAGGTTAGGAGGAAAAATGTCCCGGCGTAATCGTGCTGAAAAAAGAATAATAGTACCTGACTCCCGATACCATAGTCCGATGGTATCGAGGCTGGTCAATAAGATAATGCTTGACGGGAAAAAGAGTACCGCTGAGCTCATAGTCTACGGTGCCCTCGAAACTCTGGAAGAACGGGAAGGACAGCCTGCTCTCAACATACTCCAGCAGGCGGTAAGAAATTCGACTCCCCAGCTCCAGGTAAAATCAAGGCGTATCGGGGGAGCAACCTATCAGGTGCCGGTCGATGTCAGCCCTGACCGTAGCCTCACTCTGGCTCTTCGCTGGCTTGTTGCCGCTGCACGGGCAAGACAGGGTAAATCAATGGTTGAAAAGCTGGCTGCCGAACTCGGCGACGCAGCGAAAGGGCAGGGAGCTACCGTTAAGAAACGTGACGATACGCATCGCATGGCAGAAGCCAACCGGGCTTTTGCTCATTACCGATGGTAAAGTCTCTCTCCACTGAAATATTATGGTGAAAACAGCTACAGAAAATATCGAAGCAAGGGGTAAATCTGTGTCCAGGAGTTTTCCGCTCGAGGATATCAGGAATATGGCTTTCATAGCTCATATCGATGCCGGTAAAACGACCGTCACCGAGCGGATTCTCTATTACACCGGACGTACCTACAAAGTGGGCGAAACTCACGAAGGTACCGCGGTTATGGACTGGATGGAAGAGGAAAAGCAAAGGGGTATCACGATATCATCGGCTGCCACCACCTGTTACTGGAAAAATCACCGTATCAACATTATTGATACCCCCGGGCATGTTGATTTCACCGCTGAAGTCGAACGCAGCCTCAGAGTGCTGGACGGCGGTGTTGTTGTTTTCGATGCTGTCGCCGGTGTCGAAGCCCAGTCGGAAACCGTCTGGAGACAGGCTACTAAATACCGCGTCCCCCGTATCTGTTTCATAAACAAAATGGACCGGATAGGCGCCAATTTCCGGCGTACCATACAAATGATTGAAGACCGCCTTAAGGCCAGAGCAATCCCGGTACAGTTGCCGATGGGCAGCGAAGATACCTTCCGGGGCGTTATCGACCTGATTGAGGAACGGGCCTGGATTAATGACGGGAAAATCGATTCCGCCCCTGTTGAGGAAGCCATTCCGGATTCTCTCAAAGAACAGGTTCAGGAAGCCCGGCACTCCATGATAGAGAAGATAGCCGAGCTGGACGATGTATTGCTCGAAGAGTACCTTGAAGGAAAAGTTCCGTCTGTTGCCGAATTGAAAACGGCTCTCCGGAGAATTACCGTCAACAACAGGGCCGTTCCGGTTTTGTGCGGTACCGCTCTCAGGAACAAGGGCATGCACAAACTTCTCGACGCGATTGTCGACTATTTGCCGTCACCCGTGGAGGTACCGCCGATTAAAGCGGAAAACATCATGGGCAAGGAAATAGAATGCCCGCCGAGTGACGACGCGCCTTTCTCGGCTCTTGCTTTCAAGGTCGTCTCGGACCCGTTTGTCGGCAGGCTGGTTTATTTCAGGGTATATTCAGGGAAGATTGAAGCGGGCGCCCAGATTTACAACTCCACCACGCAGAAAAGAGAACGCATCGGCCGGCTGCTGTTAATGCACGCCAACCGGAGGGAAGAGATTGAGAGTGCGGACACGGGAGCGATTGTCGCTACCCTGGGTCTGAAAAATACCTTTACCGGTCACACACTATGTGACCCTTCTCATCCGCTGCTTCTCGAATCCATCAAGTTCCCCGAACCCGTTATTTCAGTATCAATCGAACCCAAAACAACCGTCGACCAGGATAAAATGGGTGCTGCTCTTCAGAAACTTACCGAAGAAGATCCCACGTTCAAGGTTGTTTACAATAAGGAAACAGGCCAGACGGTGATTTCAGGCATGGGAGAACTACACCTCGAAGTTATCGTCAACCGGCTTCTCAGTGAATTCAAAGTCGGGGCTGTTGTCGGCAAGCCCAGGGTTGCCTACAAAGAAACGGTTACCGCGAAGGTTCAGGCGGAAGGAAAGTTCGTTCGGCAGTCCGGCGGCCACGGCCAGTACGGTCATGTCTGCCTTGAGCTTGAACCTGCCGAAAGCGGCAGCGGCTTCCAGTTCGTCAACGCTATCCGAGGTAACGCCATACCGAGGCAGTACATACCGGCTATCGAAGACGGTATCAAGGAAGCCATGGAGACCGGTGTTATCGCCAACTATCCGGTTGTCGATATCAAGGCGACGCTTTATGACGGCAGTTACCACGAGGTTGACTCTTCGGAAATCGCCTTCAAAATGGCCGCTTCGATGGCTCTGAAAGAGGCTGTCCGGAAGGGAAAACCGATTATCCTTCAGCCCATCATGAAAATAGAGGTTGTCACTCCCGAGCAGTTCCTCGGCGATATTATCGGCGACCTTAATTCGCGAAGGGCTCATGTGGAATCCATCGATACCTATATCGATACAACTACCATCCATGCTCTCGTTCCGCTGGCGGAAACCTTCGGCTACACGACCACTATCAGGTCTCTGACACAGGGAAGGGCGACGCAATCGATGGAGTTTAATAAGTATCAGCAGCTGCCTGCCGATCAGGTGGCGCAACTCACCAATAAAGCAGGATAAGGATATGCCTAAACAGAAAATTCGTATCAAGATTAAAGGTTTCGACCACAAACTCGTAGACCAGGCGGCAGAACAGATTGTCGAGACGGTCGAGCGGACCGGGGCAGTCGTTTCCGGCCCTGTACCTCTGCCGACAAGGATACAGAAGTACAGTGTCATCCGTTCGCCTTTTATCGATAAAGACTCGCAGGAACAGTTCGAAATCCGGACTCACAAGCGTCTTATCGATATTATCGAAACGACCTCGAAGACAATCGATTCTCTGACCGGACTCAACCTGCCTTCGGGTGTCGAAATCGATATCAAGATATAAATAAAACCAGGATAATTGAAAATGGCACATGGATTGTTAGGAAAGAAGCTGGGCATGACCCAGATATTTACGGAACAGGGTAAAGCTGAAGCAGTAACTGCTGTCGAAGCCGGGCCGTGCACGGTATTGCAGGTCAAGACCGTCGATAAAGAAGGCTACGGTGCGGTGCAGTTCGGGTACGGCAATGCGAAGCGTCTCAAGTCTTCCCAGAAAGGCCAGATGAAGGACATGGGCAGCTTCCGGTACCAGCGGGAATTCCGAATCGACGACACCTCGGTCGTTGCTGTTGGCGATACCTTCGATGTCAGCCAGTTCGCGATTGGGGACCTGGTCGATATCACCGGAATATCGAAAAGCAAGGGATACGCCGGCGTGGTCAAACGCCACGGTTTTGCCGGCGGTCCGAAAACTCACGGCCAGTCGGACAGGCATCGGGCTCCCGGATCCATCGGCGCTTCGGCATCACCCGGGCGTATATGGAAGGGAACGAGAATGGCCGGCCACATGGGTGGAGACAGAGTCACGGTATGCGGGCTGGAAGTTGTGCAAACCGACCCGGAACGCAATCTGCTGCTGGTGAAGGGAGCTGTTCCCGGAAACAAGAACGGATTGCTGATGATAAGGAAATCGCGCAAGGGGAAATAGACGTGCAAGTACCGGTTTTTAATAAAAGAGGCGAAGAAACTGGGACTATCGAGATAAGCGATTACGTTTTCGGCGTTGAGCTTAACCCTACGGTAGTGCACCAGGCTGTGGTAAGACAGCAGGCGAATGCCCGGCAGGGAACCGCCAGCACCAAGACGAGAAGCGAAGTCGCTGGCTCCACCAGGAAACTGTACCGTCAGAAAGGCACCGGCAATGCCAGGGCGGGGAGTGCCAAGTCCGGCACACGCCGCGGCGGAGGAACGATGTTCGGTCCGAAACCGAGGGATTACCGGCAGTCCATGCCCAGGAAAATGCGTCAACTGGCGTTGAGGTGCGTGCTTTCGGCGAAAGCCAGTGAGAATGAACTGGTCGTTTTGGATGAGCTTGCTCTGGAAGAGCCTTCGACGAAGGAAATGGCCGGGATTCTCTCAGCCAACGGAATCAACTCATCAGCCCTCATTGTGACCGCCGAAGCCGACATGAATGTCGTGAAGTCGGCCAGGAACCTGCCGGGGATGAATATTACACCGGCAAACCTGATGAATGTCGTCGATGTGTTAAACGGCCGAAAACTCATTATGACCGTTGCCGCAGTGCGGAAAGCCGAAGAAATCTGGGGCAAGGAACTCTCGGAAGGAGGAAGCGATGAACCTGTACGAGGTGCTTAGACGACCGCTGATAACAGAAAAATCCACTGTCCTCCAGGCAGAGGGTAAATATGCATTCGAAGTTGCCATGGATGCTAACAAACCGATGGTCAAGCAGGCCGTCGAGAAAGCGTTCAAGGTTGAGGTTACCAAGGTTAACATCATCAGTATGAAAGGGAAAAGCCGGAGGCTGGGAAGGCGGACGTTACCCGCTCATCCCTGGAAAAAGGCTATCGTGACCCTGAAACCCGGAGACTCAATAGAGTTCTTCGAGGGTGCATAGAAATAACCGGCATAGAATCAGGGAGTTAAGATAAAGAATGGCTATTAAGGTATTTAAGCCGACATCCGCAGGAAGACGCGGTATGACGGGAGCGACATTCGACGAGATTACGAAAAGCAAGCCGGAAAAGTCGCTGGTCAAACCGCTCAGAAAACAGGCCGGGCGTAACAGCCAGGGTAGAATTACCGTTCGTCATCGGGGTGGCGGAGCGAAAAGGCAACTCCGGGTAATCGATTTTAAGAGAGACAAACCGGGCGTACCGGGGAAGATAGCGTCTATCGAGTACGACCCGAACCGTTCGGCGCGTATCGCGTTGATTCATTACGTCGATGGGGACAAGCGGTACATACTCGCTCCGACCGGGCTTAAAGTCGGTGATATGGTCAAAACCGGTGAAGATGCGGAAATCAAGCCGGGCAATGCCCTGCCGATGAACAAGATTCCCAGCGGCACCTTGATACATAATATCGAAATGCAGCCCGGCAAAGGCGGCCAGCTGGTCAGAAGCGCCGGTTTGGCTGCCCAGATAGTTGCCCAGGAAGGCGACTACTCGCTGCTCAGGCTTCCCTCCGGGGAATCGAGGCGGGTACTCAGCCGCTGCATGGCGACTATCGGCCAGGTCGGCAACGTCGACCACCAGGGAATCAAGCTCGGAAAAGCCGGCAGGAAACGCTGGCTTGGCTGGAGACCCACCGTACGCGGTTCGGCAATGAACCCTAACGACCATCCCCACGGCGGCGGTGAAGGCAGAAGCCCAATCGGCATGCCGGGGCCGAAAACCCCCTGGGGAAAACCTGCCCTGGGTTACAAGACCCGCAAGCAGAAGTCTTCTGACAGGCTGATTGTCAAACGTCGCGGAAGTAAATAGTAAATAAAGGGATAGGCACATATGTCAAGGTCAACAAAAAAAGGACCGGCAATCGATGAGAAACTGGTAAAGAAGGTTGAGGCGCTGAACCGCTCCGGCAGTAAAGCGGTACTCAAGACCTGGTCGCGCTGGTCTACTATCGTTCCTGAGATGGTCGGCATTACTATCGGAGTTCATGACGGACGGCGGCATGTCCCTATTTTCGTCACCGAAAATATGGTCGGACACAAACTCGGGGAGTTTGCCCTGACCCGGACCTTCAGAGGACATGTATCGAAAGCCGAGAAAACCTCTCAGGTTAAAAAGAAATAAGGTCTGAGGAATTATGGAAGTAAGAGCTATTACAAAAAACACCGGAATAACGCCTCGCAAGGCGCGGTTGCTGGTGGATATGGTACGCGGCAAGAAAGTTGAGCAGGCTCTGGATATGCTCAGATTCATGCCCTCTCCTTCCGCCAGGATAGTCTCCAAGGTAATTCAGTCCGCAGCGGCGAATGCTGAAAGTGTTTATCAGATATCGACGTCGGACTTGAAAATCGTTAGAATATACGCAGATGAAGCGCCTACTATGAAAAGGTATAGGGCGCGGGCGAGAGGACGGGCAGGTGCCATCCTCAAGCGCTCGAGTCATATAACTGTAGTCGTCGGAGAACAGGAGAGCTAATGGGTCACAAAGTTCATCCTACCGGATTTAGAATCGGCGTAATTAAAGACTGGCAGGCCAAATGGTATGCCGATAAGCATTACGCGGACTTTTTACAGGAGGACCTGAAGATACGCGAGGGTATCGAAAAGCGGTATGCTGAAGCTGCTGTTTCGCAGGTCGATATAGAACGTCAGGCAAACAAGGTTGCCATCACCATCTATACCGCCCGTCCCGGTATCGTTATCGGAAGAGGCGGCCAGCGGGTCGACGAAACCAGGGCTTACCTGGAACAGCTTATCGGAAAAAAGGTACAGCTCAACATCCAGGAAATCCAGCGTCCCGAACTCGATGCCCATCTTGTCGCCAAGCAGATTGCCGAACAGATTGAGCGACGAGTTGCTTTCCGAAGGGCAATGAAGCAGACGATGGCCCGCACGATGCTGGCCGGCGCCCGGGGGATGAGAGTAAGCAGTGCCGGACGACTCGGCGGGGCTGAAATCGCCCGACGTCTGACGATGCACGAAGGACAGGTTCCGCTTCATACCCTGAGGGCTGATATCGACTACGGATTCGTTGAAGCCAGGACTACCATGGGCAGAATCGGCATCAAGGTCTGGATATATAAAGGCGATGTCCTCCCTGAAAAGAAGAAAGAAGAAAGCGAAGAGACTGCTCTCGAAGCCGTCGCGGCTCTGGAAATGGTTACTGAAGCAACCACCGCGGAAGCTCAAGCCGTAACCGGAGAAAAAGCAGGTAAACCGGCTGCCAGGAGAACCAGGAAAACAGCTGAGGATAAAGAAGAAAAATCCGGTGAATCTGCCGGAACGGCGGCCGCCGAAGAAAAACCGGTTGCCCAAAAGAACGTCACCAGCGAGAAACCGGTAGCAGAAGCAGACGCGGAATCTGCGGAGGAAGAGGACAACAGTGCAACAGCCTAAGAGAGTAAAATTCCGTAAAGTACAAAAAGGACGCCGGCGCGGTAAGGCCAATTCGGGTAATTTCATCGCTTTCGGAGATTTCGGTCTTCAGGCGCAGGAATCTGCCTGGCTGACTGCCCGTCAGATTGAGGCGGCGCGTCGTGCTATAACCCGTTACATCCGCCGTGGTGGAAACGTCTGGATACGTATCTTCCCTGATAAACCGGTCACGAAGAAAGCTGCCGAAACCCGCATGGGTTCGGGTAAAGGTTCTCCGGACCACTGGGTGGCGGTGGTGAAACCCGGCAGGGTAATTTTCGAAATGACGGGAGTCCCCGAAAGTGTCGCTAAAGAAGCCATGAGGCTGGCGTCCCACAAGCTTCCCATTTCGACGAAATTCCTTGTCAAGGAAGCCGGGGTCGTCGCCGGCAGTGAAAATACAGCGGGAGAATAACCTAAAGTGAAAGCAGAGGAAATTCGGGCGCTTAAGCCGGGTGAACTGGAAAAAAGGCTTGAAGAAGCTCATAAAGAGTTGTTTAATCTGAGGTTTCGGGTTTCAACCAGGCAACTGGTGAATCACAACGAAATCAGAAGGATTAAGAAGGATATCGCAAGACTGGAGACAGTAAAGAGGGAAAAGGAGCTTGAGATAGGGTAAGCTGCCCGTACAGTGATAGCCCTCGCAAGATATAAAGAGCATGGAAAAACAGAAAAAAACCCGTATCGGGCATGTAGTAAGCGATAAAATGGATAAAACCGTTGTGGTTGCCGTCGATACCTCGAAGCGGCACCCTATTTACCGCAAAACGATGAAGAAAGCCATCAAGTACAAGGTCCATGACGAGGAAAATGCCTGTAAAGAAGGCGATATTGTTCGCATTGTAGAAACACGGCCTCTCTCCAGGGAAAAGAGATGGAGAGTCAGTGAGATTATAACGAGGAAGGATGCCGTCGAGGTTAAACCCGACGAGGTATAAGTATCCTGACACGGAGCAGTAAGGATAGAGCAGGATGATACAGACCAATACAAGACTCAGAGTAGCAGATAATACCGGCGCGAGACAGATTATGTGTATCGGGATACTCGGCGGAACCGGCAGACAGTATGCCCATGTCGGCGACATTATAACGGCTTCTGTCAAACGGGCTATTCCCGGCGGGGCGGTCAAGAAAGGCGAAGTCGTTCGTGCGGTAATCGTACGTACCGTCAGTCCTTATCGCCGTTCCGATGGTTCGACTATCCGGTTTGACGAGAATGCCGCCGTTATTCTTACCGATAAGAATAATCCCCGGGGTACCCGCATATTCGGTCCGGTGGCCAGGGAAATGAGAGAAAAGAATTTCACCAAGATAATATCGCTGGCGCCCGAGGTTCTATAAGTATGAAAATAAAAAAAGACGACAATGTAATGGTAATAGCTGGCAAGGATAAGGGGAAGAAGGGTAAGGTGCGGTTTGCCTATCCTAAAAAAGGAATTATCCTGGTCGAAGGGGTCAATTTCGTTAAAAAACACTCGAAGGCTTCCGGACAGGTCAGGCAGGCAGGCATTATCGAACGCGAAGAACCCATCAACGTATCCGACGTTATGCTTATTTGCAGTAAATGCAATAACGCTGCGCGGATAGGATACCGCTACCTCGATGCCGGAAAAAAAGTCAGGGTTTGCCGAGCCTGTAACGAGGTGATTGACTAAATGTCACGGATGAAAGAAAAATACAAGAACGAAGTGGTCATGGCGCTCAAAGAGCGCGGCGGCTACAAAAATGTCATGGAAGTACCGAGAATAACCAAGGTGGTGCTTAACATCGGCGTCGGCGAGGCAATTACGAACGCCAAGGCGCTCGAAGCCGCCGAGAAAGACCTTGTTGCCATTGCCGGACAGCATCCAGTAACCACCCGGGCGAAGAAATCGATTGCGAACTTCCGCCTCCGGGAAGGCATGAATATCGGGTTGAAAGTCACCCTTCGCGGCGAGAGAATGTACGATTTTCTCGATAAGCTGATGAATGCGGTTCTCTGCCGTATCCGTGAATTCCAGGGCGTTCCGAGGAACTCGTTTGACGGACGCGGTAACTATACACTCGCTTTCACCGAGCAGACCGTTTTCCCTGAGATTGAATACGATAAAGTTGACAAGGTCAGAGGCCTTGAACTTTCGATTGTTACCACAGCCAGGACCGATGAGGAAGGAAGGCAGCTCCTTGAGATGATGGGAATGCCTTTCGCTCACGAATAAATTGGAGTAACGATGGCAAAAAAATCTTTGATAAATAAATGGAAGAGCGAACCACGGCATAAGGTGCAGCAGCACAACCGGTGCAATGTCTGCGGACGTCCCCGGGCGTATATCAGGAAGTTCGGTTTATGCCGGATTTGCTTCCGGAAACTGGCTTTGCTTGGGCAGATTCCCGGCGTGAGAAAATCCAGCTGGTAATCGTAAAAATATTTTATAGTATAGGCTAATTGGATAGTAGTCTGAAGGAGGAAGAGTGACCATCTCAGACCCGGTAGCGGATATGCTGACCAGGATACGGAATGCCGTCATGGTAAGGCACGATTCGGTAGATATACCGTCCTCGAAGGTAAAAGTGGCGATTGCCCGTATACTCAAAGAGGAAGGCTTTATAAGCGATTACGAAATGATTAAGGGAAAAACCCACCAGACCATCAAAGTTCAACTTAAGTACGACGATAAAAGTGAGCCGATGATTGCAGGACTCGAGCGGGTGAGTAAGCCCGGCTTGAGAGTGTATGTCGGACAAAATGAAATCCCGCGCGTAGCCGGGGGAATGGGTATCGCCATCGTATCCACATCGAAAGGTGTGATGACCGGGCAGGAAGCCTGGCGCAAGGGAATCGGCGGCGAGCTTCTTTGCTACGTAGTATAAACGAGAAACGATTCCGGGAGCAGCAATAATGTCGAGAATAGGCAAAATGCCGATAGCCGTTCCTCAGGGAGTAACGGTAAACATAGAAGATGGTGAAGTAGCCGTGAAAGGGCCGAAGGGTGAATTAAAATGTCAGATTGGTCCCGACATGATTGTCGCCATCGAAAATGACACCATTAAGGTTTCCCGCCCTACCGAGAGCCGGGAGCATCGCGCCAGGCACGGCCTTACGCGTACCCTTATCGCGAATATGGTGGAAGGGGTAACCAAAGGTTTTACCCGGCAACTGGAAATAGTCGGCGTCGGCTACAGAACCGAGAAAACCGGCAATAACCTTCAGTTACGCATAGGGTTTTCCCACACGGTGGAAGTCGAACCTCTTCCGGGAACATCCTTCGAAGTTGAAAGAAACAACCGCATCGTCATATCGGGCATCGATAAGCAGCAGGTAGGACAGATGGCGGCAAAAATAAGAGCGATACGTCCTCCCGATGCCTATAAAGGCAAGGGAGTGAGATATGCCGGTGAGACCGTTCGCCTGAAACCGGGCAAAGCGGGATCTGTAGGCAGGGGGAAATAAAAGATGGCAAAAGATAGCCGAAGAACAGCTCGTTTACGCAGACATGCCAGAGTACGGGCGAAAATTTCAGGAACCGCTTCGGTTCCGAGGCTGTGCGTATTTCGCAGTCCGAACCATATTTATGCCCAGGTTATCGACGATACCATCGGGCATACGCTGGTTGCCGCTTCGACACTCGATGACGAGATAAAAGGCGAAACCGCCGGTAAGAATAAAACGGCCGTATCGGAACTGGTCGGCACCCTCATCGCCAAAAGGGCGAAGAGCAAGGGAATCGAAAAAGTCGCATTCGACCGCGGCGGTTTCAAGTATCATGGCAGAGTTAAGGCACTGGCCGACGCAGCCCGCCAGGAAGGTTTGAAGTTTTAAGGGAGTCAGTCTGAATAATGAAAGAACGTCTCAGTACAATTGACGCTACGGAGTTAGCCCTTACCGATAAGCTGATTAACATCAACCGTGTTGCCAAGGTTATGAAAGGCGGAAAGCGTTTGAGCTTCGCTGCCCTCGTCGTAACCGGTGACGGAGCCGGTCATGTCGGGGTCGGGCTTGGCAAGGCAAATGAAGTCCCGCAGGCAATCAATAAAGCGAATGCCAACGCGAGAAGGACCCTCATCAAGGTTAATCTGGCCGGTACGACCGTCCCTTATGAATCCATAACCAAGTACGGCGCAGCTAAAGTCATGCTGAAGCCCGCTTCGCCCGGTACCGGTATTATCGCCGGCGGGGCAATCAGGGCGGTACTGGAAGCCGTTGGCGTCAAGGATATACTGACAAAATCGATGGGCAGCACCAATCATATAAATGTCGCCAAGGCTACCGTGCTGGCTCTGAGCAAACTCAAGGACCCGAAACAGGGAGTCGCCCGGCGTAAAGGAATTCCTGCGGCAGCACAGGCAGACGCCCAGGTTGGCAAAGAGGAATAAACGGTAAAATGACAAAACTGAATATAACATTGATAAAAAGCGGAATTGGCTACGACCAGTCGCAGAAGAGGACTCTGAAAGCTCTCGGGTTTCACCGTCTGAACCAGTGTGTTACCCATGAAGATTCGTCCTCACTCAGAGGCATGGTAAACAAAGTGAGACACCTGGTCAAGGTGGAGGTGAATAAAGATGAGGCATGATACCCTGCATTCGACACCCGGCACCAAAAAAGATAGAAAGCGTGTCGGCAGAGGCAATGGCAGCAATCGGGGTACCTACTCGGGACGCGGCTGTAAAGGACAGAAGGCGCGCGCCGGTTTCGGTATCCGCCCCGGTTTTGAAGGCGGCCAGAATCCGTTAATCAAGAAATTACCTGAGCAGCGGGGCTTCACCAATATATTCCGGACGGAATATTCGGTGGTAAGCGTCGGCAATCTCAATATATTCGAATCCGGTTCGGAAGTAACCCCCGAAGAACTTTTAGCGACCGGGCTGGTAAGGGACATGAAAAACCCGGTCAAGATACTGGCTGACGGAGAAATCGGGCACCCGATAACCGTCAAAGCCCACAAATTTTCCGCCGCCGCGAAAGCGAAAATAGAAGCGGCAGGAGGAAAAACCGAGGAGGTAGGGTTTGCGTCAACGGCAGACTAGACCGCGACTGTTACAGGCAATGATTGATGCCTTCCGTCTGCCCGATTTGCGGCGACGGATTCTCTTTACGCTCGGAATGCTGGTGGTATTCCGGTTTGTCGCTCATGTTCCGCTTCCCGGGGTTGATACCGATGCGCTGGCTCAGCTCTTCGAGAGTAACGCCATGTTCGGCATGCTCGATATGTTCAGCGGCGGCGCCATGAGGAACTTCTCCGTAGCGGCGATGGGCGTCTATCCCTATATCACCGCCTCGATTATCATGACATTGATGACGCCGGTCATACCGAAACTTCAGTCACTCGCCCAGGAAGGCGAATCCGGCAGAGATAAGATTAACCGAATCACTCACTGGCTTACCGTACCTATCGCCGCGTTCGCCGGCTACGGGCAGATTCGGCTGCTTCAGACCGCCTCCACCCCCGTGCTCCAGAGCGTTGACGGCCTGGCAATGGCAGCCATGATTACCTCGATTGTCGCGGGTACCCTGTTCCTTGTCTGGCTGGGTGAGCTCATCACTGAAAATGGCATCGGGAACGGTATCTCGATTCTCATTTTAGGGGGTATCGTTGCCGGATACTGGCAGACGTTCGGAAGCGGAATGCTGCTCGGACAGCAGGGACAGATAGGCGGCCTTATTGCCTATGTCATCATTGCCCTGGCCACAATCGTCCTGATAGTCATGTTTACGGAAGCGCACCGGAGGATTCCGGTGCAGTATGCCCGCACCGTTTATCGCGGTAACCGCATGTATAAACAGCAGGGCTCGACCCATATTCCCCTGCGGGTTAATACCGCCGGCATGATTCCTCTCATCTTCGCCATGTCGCTGGTGATGTTCCCGGCGATGGTTGCCCAGTATTTCGCCGGGCCGACTAACGACCCGAATTTTGCCAATACCATAATGGACATATTCAAAGCGGACGCCGCCATGCCGCTCGGGCTTATTTACTGGATTATCTATTTTGTCCTGGTGATAGCTTTCGCTTTCTTCTATACGTTCACGATATTCCAGCAGCAGGACATGGCCGGAACTCTCCAGAGACAGGGCGGGTTCGTACCCGGCATTCGCCCCGGTAAACATACGTCCGACTATTTTAATCATGTCATTTCGCGTATCACCTGGGCCGGGGCTTTGTTCCTGGCGCTCGTTGCCATCATTCCCTTCCTTGCCCGTGAAATAACCAGCGTCCAGGCGATACAGCTTTCCAGTATGGGCCTCCTGATTGTCGTCGGCGTTACCCTCGATACGATGAAACAACTCGAAGCGCAGTTAACCATGCGGCGCTACGAGGGATTTATTAAATAGGTACGGCGGAGATTACCATGACTACCGAAAAACAACTCCATATCGTATTTCTCGGTGCCCCCGGTGCCGGTAAAGGCACTCAGGCTGCCACTGTTGCCCAGGATATGAACCTGAAACATGTCGCTACCGGCGATTTATTCCGTCAGGCGCAGTCTCAGGATACCGAACTGGCGCGACAGGCTAAGTACTATATGGAAAAAGGGCAGCTCGTTCCCGATGAGATTACCATTCAGATGGTTCTCGAAAGAATCGATAAACCGGATTGCGCCGGCGGCGTGATATTCGACGGCTTTCCCCGGACGCTTGCCCAGGCGGCAGCGCTCGATAAAGCCCTCGAAAGCCAGGGTAAGTCGGTCAACAAGGTGGTCTACATCAACGTCGCCCAGGAAGAACTTCTGACGAGACTTACCGGACGGTGGATATGCCGTTCCTGCCAGACGCCCTACCACGAGGTTACCTCACCGCCGAAGGTCAAGGGAAAATGTGATAAGTGCGGCGGTGAGCTGTACCAGCGGGCTGACGATAAGGAAGAAACCATCAAAGAGCGGTTACAGGTCTATTTCAAGGAGACCGCCTCGCTGATCGATTACTATGCGAAAGCCGGGAAACTCCTCGAAGTTGATGGTGTCGGTGAGGTAGCGGCGGTCGGCAGGCGTATAACACAAGCGCTCCGGAAGGAATTCGGCCAGCCGGGAAAATAATGGGTATCATTATCAAGTCGGAAACAGAAATCGAAAAAATGCGGGAGGCGGGCAGGATTGTCGCCACCGTACTAAATACGCTAAAATTAAAGGTTGAACCCGGTATGAAAACCAGGGAACTGGATGCCATTGCTTCGACGGAAACGAAGCGGATGGGTGCGGTCCCGTCTTTTAAAGGGTATCACGGATATCCGGCAAGTGTCTGTGTCTCGGTTAACGATGAAATAGTGCACGGAATCCCCGGTGACAAAACCTTGAAGGAAGGCGATATCGTCTCGATTGATTTCGGGGTGATATATAATGAGTTTCAGGGTGATGCCGCTCTCACTACCGGTGTCGGAAAGATAACTCCTGAAGCGGAAAAGCTTCTTGAAGTGACAGAAGCTTCTCTGATGAAAGGGATATCCGCGGCTCGCGCCGGCAGCAGGCTCGGGGATATTTCGTCGGCAATACAGCAGTACGTCGAGAACAGAGGATTATCGGTCGTCCGGGAATATACCGGGCACGGTATAGGCCGGAATATGCACGAAGACCCCCAGATCCCGAACTTCGGCATAGCCGGACGGGGGCCTCTCCTGAAAAAGGGAATGACCCTGGCCCTCGAACCGATGGTAAATGTCGGTGACTGGAGAACCAGGCTTGAGGATGATAACTGGACGGTCAGAACGAGCGATGGCAGTTTGTCGGCTCATTTTGAACATACCATCGCCATTACTGATGACGATGCTGTCATACTGACCGCCCTGTAAAGAAAGAAGTTATGGCTAAAAAGGATACTATTGAGGTTGAAGGAGTTGTGGCCGAACCGCTCCCGAACGCGATGTTCAGGGTCGAGCTTTCGAACGGTCACAAGGTACTGGCTCATATATCCGGCAAGATAAGAATGCACTATATAAGGATACTGCCCGGCGACAGGGTTCTAGTGGAACTGTCGCCTTATGACCTTACCCGGGGCAGGATTACCTACCGGTTTAAGTAAAGCTATTGACAGGCGGCTGTAAAAAGCAGTTATATAGACAGGTATTTGTAAAGGATTATTATGAAAGTTAGAGCTTCAGTAAAAGTCAGATGCGAAAAATGCAAGATAATTAAACGCCATGGGGTTCTCAGGGTTATCTGCAGTAATCCCAAGCATAAGCAGAGGCAGGGCTAAGGAGACGAAATATGGCACGTATCGCAGGTATTGATATCCCCAGGGACAAACAGATTTGGGTCGCTCTTCAGCGAATTCACGGTATCGGGACATTCACGAGTCAGAAAATACTGACTCAGGCCGGCATCGAGTGGACTGTCAACTCCGATGACCTCACCGAAGATGAGGTTAACCGTATCCGTGAAATTATCGACCGTGAATACACGGTTGAAGGCGAACTTAGAAAAGAGATTGACCTCAATATAAAACGCCTTATCGAAATCGGAAGCTACCGGGGCAGCCGGCATCGCCACAGTCTCCCGGTTCGCGGGCAGAATACGCGTACGAACGCCCGAACGAGGCGCGGCGCCCGAAAGACGGTTGCCGGACGTGGTAAGAGACGCGGAACAGCTAAGAAGTAACAGCACAGGAGTTTTTATAGATGACGACAAAGAGGAGAGCAAGACCCAGGAGGCGGGAACGGAAGTCGATTCCGAGCGGAAAAGCATTTATCTCGTCCACTTTTAACAATACGATAGTAACTCTCACCGATCCTCAGGGAAATGTTATTGCCTGGGGTAGTTCCGGAACGGCCGGTTTTAAAGGCTCGAGAAAAGGGACTCCCTACGCGGCGCAGCTCGCGGCTCATGATGCTGCCCGCAAGGCGATGGAACACGGCCTGAGGCAGGTAGGAGTCTTCGTAAAAGGACCAGGCAGCGGCCGGGAAGCCGCTATCCGCTCGCTCCAGAGCTCAGGTTTGTACATAACCAGTATCACTGATACGAGTCCGATTCCCCATGACGGGTGTCGTCCTCCTAAAAAGAGACGGGTGTAAGGAAAAATATGGCAAGATATACAGATTCTGTTTGTAAACTATGTCAGCGGTGCAATGAGAAACTGATGCTGAAAGGCAGCCGGTGTATGACTCCGAAATGCGCCATGGAACGGCGCAAGAAGACCACCGGACGGAGACGCCGGGTTTCCGACCGCGGACTGCAGTTGATTGAAAAACAAAAAGTACGCTACAGCTACGGAATCCTTGAAAGGCAATTTCGAAAAACCTTTAATGAAGCCTCCAGGCAGCAGGGCATTACCGGCGATAACCTGTTAGTGCTCCTTGAAAGGCGCCTCGATAACGTGGTGTACCGTCTTGGATTCGCCGATTCGCGCGCTCAGGCACGCCAGCTTGTTCAGCATGGTCACTTCACGGTAAACGGTAAGAAAACGGATATCCCTTCCTACCAGACCAAAGAAGGCGATACCATTGCCTGGCGGGAAAGCAGCATGAAAACAGAGTATTGCAAACAGCTGCTTGAGGATATCGAGTCGAAATCGATTGTAAGCTGGTTAAGTCTGGACAGGCAAAGGCTGGTGGGTCAGGTTGTGTCTTTGCCAACGCTCGATGAGGTCGGTGCCGAGTTTGACGGACAGGCAGTTGTTGAGTATTACTCACGTTAAGGAGGTAGTGATTTGTCTCACCTCGTAGTGCCAAAAGTCGAATGTGTTGAAGAAGGTGTGAACTTCGGCCGGTTTCTCGTCGAACCTCTGGAAAAAGGTTTCGGTGTTACCCTTGGTAACTCCCTGAGGAGAGTCCTCCTCAGCCAGCTTCAGGGAGCGGCGGTTACCCGAGTGAAGATTGAGGGAATTCAGCATGAATTCTCTACCCTCAACGATGTCCGGGAAGACGCTACCGAATTCCTGCTGAACCTGAAAGCCCTGCGGTTAAAACCAATTGCCGGGGTTCCGGGAAAACTTGTCCTGGATGTCGAAGGTGAAGGAACCATCACCGCTGCTGATATCAGCCCGTCAGCCGATTTTGAAATCGCCAACCCCGATTTATACTTGGCGACCCTCGATTCTGCGGAATCGAAACTGTTCGTCGAAATGGATGTCGAACTGGCAAGCGGCTTCAGGGAAGCCGAATCGACCGATAATCTCGCCGTGGGCGTTATTCCGATTGATGCGATTTTCAGCCCGATGAAGAAAGTGAATTTCACCGTCGAGCCGATTTACATCGGTCAGGAAACCAGCCGGGAGCGATTGTATCTCGAGGTTTGGACGGACGGCACGGTCATGGCGACAGATGCCCTCAGCCAGGCCGCGGCCCTGATGGCCGAGCAGCTTGAACCGTTTATTCACTTCCTGAAACAGACACGCGAAGTCGAGGAAGTTACGGCCAGTTCACTGGCGATACCGGATGAACTCTATAACATGCCGGTCGAACAACTTAATCTGTCTGTTCGCACCATGAACTGCCTGCGGAGAGGCGGCATCGCCACCGTCGGCGAACTGGCCAGCAAGGAAGAAAAAGAACTGATGTCTCTCCGGAATTTCGGGCAGAAATCCAATAAAGAGATTAAGGAACGCCTTGCTTCCCTCGGACTCTCGCTGGCTTCTACCGAACCGGAAAGTGACGAAGAAGATATCGACTCGGATGAGTCTGAGGATACGGAAAACGAGAGGTAAAAGGATACACTGATGGGTCGAAGAACTATTGAAGGCAAAGAAGGCAAGACGCCTGATTATAAAAGAGCTCTTTACCGCAACCTGGTAACCGACCTGCTGAACCACGGGAAAATTACCACTACCGAGGCCAAGGCAAAGCAGATACGGGGAATGGCGGAGAAGATGATTACCCTGGGTAAACGGGGCAAGCTCCATTCCCGGCGGCAGGCGCTGGGTATCGTTTACAGTAAGGATGTAGCTGACAAGCTGTTTTCCGAGCTGGCTGAGCGGTACGCCGAACGTCCGGGCGGCTATACCCGTATTACCAGGCTGGGACGCAGGGTCGGCGACGGCGCCGAAATGGTCCAGATAGAATTGGTCTAGGACACTGCTCAGGCAGGAAATATAGACTGGTGACAAACCAGGAAGCACTTAGAAAAATAGTTTTAATAATTGAATATGAAGGCACGCGTTACCACGGATTTCAGCTTCAGGGGAAAAAGCCTACCATCCAGAAAGCCCTCGAAGCTGCGCTCCTCTCTCTGACCGGCGATAACATCCGGGTGGTAACGGCCAGCCGGACTGATGCCGGAGTTCATGCCCGGGCACAGGTGGTAAGTTTCAGAACAACCTCGCAGCACCCTCCTGAAACCTTCGTGAAAGGCCTGAACTACTACCTCCCGGACGATATTGCGGTGAAAAACGCTTACCGGGTGAGAAATGAATTCGATGTCAGACGGCAGGCGGTCAGCCGGGAGTACGATTACCTGATACTGAACAGTCGGACCCGGTCCCCCCTGAGGGACAGGTTTTGTTATCTGGTACCCGGCGAACTGGATGCAGTAGCCATGAACGAGGCTGCCGGGCTTCTTATCGGAACCCATGACTTCGCTTCTTTCGTCAACAACAAAGAAGCGGCGCTGAAAAGCACGGTGCGGAACATGTACCGGGCTGAGGTGAGGAGAGAAGGCGACCTGGTAATAGTCAACATCGTGGCGAACTCGTTCCTGATGCATCAGGTCCGGAACACCGTCGGTAGCCTCCTGAAGCTGGGACGGGGAAAAATGAGCAGGGAAGAATTCAGGGATATACTGGAAGCGAAGGAACCCGGCAAGGCATGGCCTACGGCTCCGGCACGGGGACTCAGCCTGATACGGGTAAATTATAAAAATCCTTTTGGGGAAGAAATATGATAAAGACCTATAGCGTAAAGGCATCGGATATCAAACGGGAGTGGCATCTTGTCGATGCCAGCGACCAGATTCTGGGCAAGGTGGCCGCGGACGTGGCTAAGCTGCTCATGGGGAAGCATAAGCCGATTTTCTCGCGGCATATGGATACCGGCGATAACGTCGTCGTCATCAATGCCGCTAAAGTGAAAGTAACCGGTAATAAAGCCAAGCAGAAATTTTATTACCACCACACCGGATATCCCGGCGGACTTCGGTCGGTTGACCTGGAGACAATGCTGGCGAAAAATCCGGAACAGGTTATCGAGCGCGCGGTACGGGGCATGATACCCCATAACCGGCTTGGAGACCAGATAATCAAGAAACTCCGCGTCTATGCGGGACCCGAACACCCGCACCAGTCTCAGACTAACGCTGCGCCGGCTGTAACCGGGCAGGAAGAATAGGAAGGTAGACATTGGCTAATAAGACATATCATGCCGGAACGGGCAGACGCAAAACATCCGTAGCCCAGGTGCGAATCACACCGGGAGCCGGAGCCATTATTATCAATGGCTCTCCTTACGATGAACGATTCTCTCGTGATGCACACCGCGATATTATAGCCAGGCCGCTCATCGTCACCGAAACCATGGACAAGTACAGTGTCATGGTGAAGGTAGAAGGCGGGGGAGTTACCGGGCAGAGCGGCGCAATCGCTCATGGAATCGCCCGAGCCCTCGTCAAGGCCGATGAAAGCTATAAGAACGTTCTTCGTGAACACGGACTCCTCACCCGGGATGCCAGGGCTAAGGAAAGAAAGAAAGCCGGCCTCCGCCGGGCCCGCAAGGCCAAGCAGTACACGAAGCGTTAAGCATTCCTCCGGGGATTCTGCTTCCGGTGACTCTGTAACAGAATTGAAAACCGATAATGTGTCCCCTTCCCGCCTCAGGCGGAAAGGGGACTTTTGGTTTTTTATGTGCAGGCGACGTAACCTCTGCTGGTAACGATTATCTCTCCGAATTATCCGGGTTTGTCTATGATTTGTGCGGACTGCCTGTTCCCTCGTGTATAATAACCGGATGCAATATCTTCCCGAATTATGCCTGAAGACTGATTTTACCCGTTTGAGAGAAGACGGTGAGTATTCGAAAATTTGCCACATTACTGTATATTTTTAGTTTCTTTCTTGATTTCGTGCTGATAAATGCCGTCGATAAGCTATTCTTTATCTACCGGGGTCTCGACCTGGCTGAGATAGCTGTCATGCTGACGATTATGAGCGTTTTGACGATTATTTTTGAAATTCCTTCAGGGGCTATTGCAGACAGGTGGGACCGGAAAACAATCCTCATGATTTCAGGTTTTTCCCGGGCTGCCTGTATGGTTGTCTGGATATTCAGCATGAACCTGCCGATGTTCATTCTTGGTTTTACCCTGCTGGTGGCCGGATATTCCTTCGAATCAGGTACCATGCAGGCGTACGTGTATGATTATCTGAAACTGCAGGGAAAGGAAGATGACTTCGAAAAAGTATGGGGTCGGGGCGGAGCGGCCCGGTTAATCGGTATTGCCGTTGCCCTGGCGCTGGGAGGGTTTGTCAGTGACTACTCGTATGAGGTGACAGTCGGGCTTTCCGCCGCGGGACCGGTTATCGGAATCATCATCGTGGCTTTGTGGCCGCGCAGCCCTGAGAAACTCACCTCCGAAAGCAGGCATTACCTTCGGATTCTTACCGGCGGTATAAGAAAAGCCGTCGGGACGCCGGTGTTTGTCCGGATTTTCTTATTCACCGGCATCGTACTTGCCGGCCATAATATCTTGGACCAGTATATACCGGTTCTGCTGCAGGACCGTCTCAATCTTTCGAATACCCTTATCGGTTTCTGGCTGGCAATCGGTGTCGGGCTGGGAAGGGCCGGTTCGCTGACAGCCCATCGGTTAAAAGGAGGTAACTGGAAGATACTTGCCGGTATCACCGTACTGACAGGAGCGCTTCTCAGTATCGTTGTCTTCACTCATTCACCGGCGATACTCGGAGTGCTTATCGTTTTCTATATCGGAGGGTCTGTCTGCTGGATACTTGTCGAAGGAATAATCCAGCGGAATATTGACTCTGCCGAGAGGGCGACCATCACCTCGGTCAACTCGTTTTTTCAGCAGGCCGGAGCGGCAATCGGCGGGCTTATCTTCGGGTTCCTCGGGAACCGCTATGGCATACACGTCGGCTACGGCCTGTACGGGGCGGTCTTTCTTGTTTACTCTCTCGTGTCGGTTTTTACCATGAAGCGGAAGAGAAGGAGAATCAGGTAAAACTCCGCCCGATTATGTTATCATTGAAGGCAGAGGTTGAAATGTCCGAAGACCTTAACGAACTGAACTGTAAACCAATCGGTTTTGTCCGCAGCCCCGTCTCGGAAACCCCTCACGAAGAGGACTGGTGGCAGGACCTCGTCTCTGAAATAGTTATCGATGAGAGCCTTGCCGAAGCCCTCGACGAGGTGGATTACTTTAAATATTATGTCATCCTGTACTGGATACACAAGCGGGACCGGTCGCATATCGCCCTCAGGGTTAACCCCAAGGGAAGGAAGGATATCCCGGTACGGGGGATTTTCTCCACCCGGACGCCGGACCGCCCCAACCCTATCGGCATGACCGTCGTGCGGCTGCTGAAATGCGAAGGAAACGTCCTGACCGTCCGGGGGCTGGACGCTCTCGACGGCTCGCCGGTAATCGATATCAAGCCCTGGAACACCGGCTACGATTTCATCGACGGAGAACAGACCGCCGGTGAGTAACGGACTGAAGCAGCGACTCGAAGGCGTCTACGAGCGGCTTTTCACCCGTTACGGCCACCAGCACTGGTGGCCCGGCGAGGAACCATTCGAAGTCATGGTGGGGGCTGTTCTTACCCAGTCGGTCGCCTGGAAAAACGTCGAAACGGCGATTACTACCCTTAAAGAAGCCGGCACCCTCTCCCCTGCCGCCCTCCGGGAAATGAACCTTGAGCAGATTGCTGCCCTGATTCGCCCGACGGTCTATTACAACGTCAAAGCCCGGAAGCTGAAAGCTCTCGTCGGGTGGTTCGGGGAAAGCTGCGCCGACAGCCTGGCGGTGATGGGCGAAAAAGAAACCTTTCAGCTTCGGGACGAACTGCTGAACGTCTGGGGAATCGGCGAAGAGACGGCCGATTCAATCATTCTCTACGCGGCTGAAAAACCGGTGTTCGTCATCGACGCCTACACCCGCCGGATTCTCGACAGAATCGGGCTGAAACCGGAGGGTGATACCTATGCCGATTACCAGGCGCTGTTCATGGAGAACCTGCCGCCCGACGTTCGGACCTATAACGAATACCATGCCCTCTTCGTGCGCCTCGGCAAGGAAATCTGCCGCCCGAAGCCGCTCTGCGGCGACTGCTGCCTGAAGGAAATCTGCAATACGGGGAAGACTCTGTGAAAATAGGACTGATATCCGATACGCACATTGCCCGGCCGGAAGAGTCGCTCCCGGCTGAAGTTGCCGATGCCTTACGGGGTGTCGAGCTGATATTGCACGCCGGCGATGTCTGGATACCTTCGGTGCTCGATGAACTGGAAAAAATCGCCCCGGTGACCGCTGCCTGGGGTGATGACGATATTCGGCAGGAGCTCGGTTTCGATACCCGGATGACTTCGGAGAAGGTCCTGAAAATCGACGGCATCACCCTCTGGCTGATGCACGAGAAGCCTGCCTACGGGCATATCGTCCCGAGAGAAAACAGGGTTTTCGCCCGTGACCCGCGGGAAAAATGGGAAATGCCGGACGTGGTTGTCTACGGCCACACGCATAAAGCCCTTATCGAACGCCATCAGGGAGTACTGATAATCAATCCCGGCAGCCCTACCTGGCCGAACAACGTTCCCGAACTCGGAACCGTCGGAATTCTGACGATAGAGTCGGGCAGAGCGGAAGCGCACATAGTCTCCCTCCGATAATCCTTTCTCTTGACGCTTCAAGCGGGGTTGGTTAGAATAAGGGCGGGTTGAACCTCGATTCCTGATGTCTGAAATCTACCGGGAGAATAACAATGTCCGTTCTTTTGTATGATAAAAAAGACCACGTCGCTTATGTGACACTCAACCGGCCTGAAGCCGGGAATAAAGTAAATAACGAGCTTGCCCAGCAACTGGCCGATATCTGCGAGGATGTCAATCAGGACAGCGACATTCACGTCATGCTGCTGACCGGGTCCGGGGACAAAGCTTTCTGCCTCGGCAGTGAGACCGGTTCGAACGCTGCTGCTTCGGTCGCATCGGTAGAAAAACCGGTTATCGCCGCCCTCAACGGCGCCGCCTTCGGTGAAGGGCTGGAGATAGCGTTAAGCTGCGATTTGCGGATTGCCGCGGATACGGTGAAATTCAGCTTTCCCTGGCTCGAAGCAGGCATCATCCCCTCGGACGGAGGCACCCAGCGGCTGCCCCGCCTGATTGGCAGAGGTAAAGCGATGGAGTTGATTCTCACGGCTGAAACCCTGACCGCCGCCGAAGCGCTCGATATCGGCCTCGTCAGCACCGTCGTTCCGGCTGCCGATCTGGCCGCCGAAGCGGAAAAACTGGTGAGAGGAATCGCTACCAAGGCCCCTGTCTCCCTTCGCTACGTCAAAGAAGCGGTCAACAAAGGCCTGGATATGACCCTCGACCA
Source organism: uncultured Dehalococcoidales bacterium (assembly GCA_964579355.1). Classification (GTDB taxonomy): domain Bacteria; phylum Chloroflexota; class Dehalococcoidia; order Dehalococcoidales; family UBA2162; genus MGML01. The sequence continues at coordinate 24,055 of CAZOGR010000003.1, forward strand.
GGGACTGCGGCTGGAGGCCGACCTCTATATGCTGATTCATACCACGTCCGACCGGACGGAGGGAATCACCGCCTTCCTCGAGAAGAGGACGCCGGAGTTTAAGGGAGAATGAAATACGATAAGCTGTCATACTGAGTCCGACGAAGGAGGACGAAGTATCTCATCTGCTTAGAGTAGAAGATTCTTCGTTTCACTCAGAATGACATTGCGGTCGGAGAATCGATGAGCGATTTCGAAACGATTATCTACGATAAAAAAGACGGTACCGGTTATGTCACGTTGAACCGGCCGAAGGC
>CAZOGR010000003.1:24450-31041 GCA_964579355.1 uncultured Dehalococcoidales bacterium
GACGGCGTCGAGATAGCCGGCTGCTGCGATATCCGCATTGCTTCGGAGGATGTTCGTTTCGGCACCCCCGAGATGGGCCTCGGCATCATCACCGCCGCCGGCGGCAGCCAGACCGTGCCGAGAATCGTCAACCGGGCGCAGGCGCTCGACGTGCTCATCACCGGCCGCTGGGTGAATGCCCGGGAAGCTTTGAAAATGAAGCTGGTGAACAGAGTCGTTCCCCGCGAACAGCTCATGCCGGAAGCGGATAGGATTGCCGAAAGAATAAAAAGCTTCGACCCGGAAGCAGTCCGGTATGTCAAGCAGGCGATAACCCGGGGCTTGGACATGACGCTCGACCAGGGGCTGAGTCTGGAAAACGTATTTGCGAAGCGCCTGGCATCGGTGAAAGAGTAAGCATGGCATCAGAACAGGTACAAAAGATTGTTAACGGCGATGTCCTGACGGCGGCCCGGCTGATTCGGGAAATCGAGAACGGGAACCCTGATGCGGCGGGAATTCTCGACGAACTGAGACCGCATGCCGGACGTGCCTTCATCGTCGGTGTTACCGGGGGAGCGGGAGCCGGGAAAAGTACCCTGCTCGGCGCTCTTATAAAGTATTTCAGGAAGATAAAAGAGATGACGGTTGGCGTGGTGGCGGTCGACCCGTCCAGCCCCGTCACCGGAGGAGCCTTGCTCGGCGACCGGCTCAGGATGCAGGGAGAGGAAGTGGACAGCGGCCTGTTCATCCGCAGCCTGGCTTCGCGGGGATGGAAAGGCGGTCTTTCGAAAACCGCCCGGGACGCCCTCATCGTTATGGATGCCATGGGAAAGGATGTAGTCTTTATAGAGGCGGTCGGAAGCGGCCAGACGGATGTTGATATAGCCGGGATAACCGATAGCTGTATCGGCGTCCTGGTGCCCGGCATGGGGGATGACATTCAACTCATGAAAGCCGGCATCATGGAGATAGCGGACGTCTTTGCCGTGAACAAGGCCGACCGTGAAGGCGCCGCCGGCCTGAAAGCCCTGCTGCAGGCCATACTGGCTTTCAAAGACCATGCTGCCGGGGACTGGGTGCCCCCGGTCGTCCTGACCGACGCGGTTTCGGGCAAAGGCGTCGATGAACTTGCCGAAGAGGTCCTGAAGCACCGGGACTATCTCACCTCGAGCGGTGAACTCGAACAACGGCGAAGCTGGAGAATGTCTCGCGGCTAGTCTCTCTTCTGGTTAATCCAGGCTTTCCGGTCTTTGATATCCCGGTCGAAAACCAGCCGGTAGAACAGCAATTCCGCGAGCGGTACATCTTTACTGATGGCACTCCTCGGGGCGGTACAGCGCCGGAATGCCATGATGAGCATCATGATAACCATCGATGCCGTTATCGTTGCCGGTTCATCGATACCTAACGGCCGGTGGGCAAAAGCGCTGACGAACGGGAGGATGACCATGACTGTCGTCACCCCGACCGATACCTGCTTGAACGGGGCGAAAAAGAGGTACGGGTAAACCAAGGCTATCAGTCCCTGCCAGGGAGAGAGAATGGTAATGACCCCGAGCGTTGTGAAAACGCCCCGGCCTCCCTGGAAACGAAGAAACACCGGCCAGTCATGGCCGATTATCGTAGCGATACCGACTGCCGCCTGCCCGGCAACGGAAAATCCGGCAAGCTGGGCGAACCAGAGCATCAGGGCGCCCTTGCCGATATCGAAAATAGTCACGAAGACCGACCACCGCTTGCCGACGACGGTCAGGGTATTGGCGGCTCCGACGTTACCGCTGCCGTGTTTCCGAATATCGACTCCGCGGCGCCATCTCGCTACCAGGTAAGCGGCCGGAATCGAACCGACCAGGTAACCGGCTATCACCAGCAGTATCGTCTGAATAACCATCCCTTTTCTCCTGCTACCGGGCTTCGGCCCTGTAGGGCTGTTTGCCCGTGATTTTAATCAGATTATCGATAACCTCCGGCGGCACACCGGCTTCTCCCATCATCACTTCCGTTTCCTCGTCCAGCCCGTGGTAGTCCGAGCCTCCGGTGGTTATCAGCCCGTATTTGTCCGCCAGCCGGACAAGCATTTCCCTGTCTTCCCCGGGGTAGGATTTATAGTGAGCTTCCAGTCCGGCCAGGCCCGCTTTCACCAGCCGTTTTATCAGTTGCTCCGGATTGCTGTTCCCTTTCGACAGCGGATGAGCCAGCACCGCTGTCCCGCCGGCGCTGATGATAAGTTTGAGCGCTTCTTCGGGTGTTAGCTTGTCACGCTGGACGTAGGCAGGTCCGTTGAACGCCAGGTACCGGGTAAACGCCTCCTGTATGGTAGAGGTGTAACCCTTCTCCATGAGCGCCTGAGCGATGTGCGGCCGGCCGACCGAGCCCTCGCCGGCTATCTGCTGAACCCTCTCCCAGTCCAGGCCGGCACCGAGCTTTGCCAGCTTATTGACCATCTTCTTCGCTCTCGCAACCCGGGAATTCCTCATCTCGTCGAGCCGGGCAAGAAAAACCGTATCGGTATGGTCGACGAAATACCCCAGGACATGAACTTCACCGTCGCGGATGTCGGAACTGATTTCGATACCCGGGACGAAGGCGAGCCCGGGGAACCGGTTGACGGCTTCGATTGCCGGGGCTATGCCGTCGACATTGTCATGATCGGTCAGGGCAATCGCCGTCAGCCCCAGCCCGGCAGCTTTTTCAACCAATTCTGCCGGGTCGAGCACTCCGTCCGAAACCGAGGAGTGGAGGTGAAGGTCGACCTTCGCCACTAGTCTTCTCCCTCTGTCTCCTGGTAAATACGTTCGATACTTTTCGCCCGGCCGGTCTTGTCGTCGATTTTTACCAGCATGGCGGTAAAAATCACCGGTCCCTTTGCTACGGAAAGCCGTTTCGGAATCATGGTAAGAAACCGCTGCATGACTTCGTCCGGGTTATCCCCGATAACCGATTCTTTCGGCCCGGTCATGCCGATATCGGTCACATATGCCGTGCCGCCAACAAGAATACGGGCGTCGATTGTCCCCACGTGGGTATGCGTGCCGAGGACGGCACTCACCCGGTTGTCCAGGTATCGCCCGAGGGCGATTTTCTCGGAGGTCGCCTCGGCGTGGAAATCGACTATTTTAATCAGCGGTTTTTCTCCCAGTTCAGCCAGCAGGGCGTCCATCGCCCGGAACGGGCAGTCGAAGTTAGACATGAATGTCCGGCCGATGAGGTTGATGACCGCCACGTTGCCTTTGATAACATACCCTTTTCCCGGCACTCCCGGAGGGTAGTTGAGGGGGCGCATGATTGGCGCATCGCCCTCGAGGTAGGGAATAATCTCCCGGTGTGCCCAGATGTGGTTGCCGGAGGTGAGGACATCGATGCCGTACGAGAACAACTCGTCGGCCATGTTGGGCGTTGTGCCGATACCTCCGGCAACATTCTCGGCGTTGGCGATTACCATATCGATTTTTTGTTCTTTACGCAGGCCGGGCAGTATCTTCTGTACCGCCAGTCTTCCCGGCCTGCCGATTATATCTCCGATTGCTAATACTATCACCGGTTTCGGTTTTCCTTCCTATTTGGCGAAATCAACCGCCCTGGTTTCCCTGAGGACGGTGACCTTAATCTGTCCTGGATATTCGAGGCTCTCCTCAATCTTCTTGACGATGTCCCGGGCCATTCTCATGGCACCGAGGTCATCTATTTCTTCCGGTTTGACGAGGATTCGTATCTCGCGCCCGGCCTGGATGGCGAACGATTTTTCGACACCCTTGAAGTCGTTGGCGATGTCTTCGAGAGCGGTCAGCCGCTTCAGGTAATTCTCCAGGGATTCCCGCCTCGCGCCCGGCCGGGCGCTGCTGATAGCGTCTGCTGCCGAGACGATGTATCCCCAGATACTGGTGTTGGACGTTTCGAGGTGATGCTCGGCGATGCCCATCACCACCTCGGGCGATTTCTCCCACTGCCTTACAAGGTCGGCGCCGATAGTGGCGTGCGAACCTTCGATTTCCCGGTCAACCGCCTTGCCGATGTCGTGGAGCAGGCCGGCTTTCCTGGCGATGGGTACGTTCGCTCCGAGTTCGGCGGCAATCATTCCCGCAAGGAAGCCGACCTCGATGCAGTGATTAAGAACGTTCTGGCCGTAACTGGTGCGGTATTTCAACCTTCCCAGAAGCCGGATGATTTCCGGACGCAGACCGGGTACCTCGACCTGGAACGCCGCCTGTTCACCGGCGGCGTATATCGATGCGTCGACTTCTTCCTTGGTTTTGGCGACGATTTCTTCGATGCGGGCGGGGTGAATCCTCCCGTCGGTAATCAGCTTCGTCAGCGAGAGCCGGGCAATTTCCCGGCGAACCGGGTCGAAACTGGAAAGGGTGACTGCTTCCGGCGTATCATCGATGATAAGGTCGACTCCGGTCGCCTGCTCCAGTGCCCGGATGTTCCTGCCTTCCCTGCCGATGAGCCTTCCTTTCATCTCATCGCCCGGCAGCGGCACGCTGACGACCGAAATCTCGGAGACGATTTCGGAAGCCGAGCGCTGAATAGCCTGGGCTAAAATAACCTGGCTGATTTTAGCGCTTTCTTCCTTCAGTTTCTCTTCCCATTCGCGAAGCCGCCGGGCAGTCTCTTCCTTCGTCTCATTTTCCATCCTGTTCAACAGTTCCTGCTTGGCTTCTTCGCTCGACATGCTGGAGACTTCTTCAAGCCTCTTCAATTGCTGGTTTTTTACCTCGTTAATCTCGTTTCGAAGAGACTCGATGCTCTTCTCCCTGTTGGCGAGGTTACGGTCTCTCTGCTCGACGGATTCAAGTCTCCGCTCGAGCGTTTCGGTTTTACTTGACAGCCTGTTTTCCGAGCGCTGTAATTCACTGCGCCGTTCCCGTAATTCCGTTTCCTGCTTCGCTTTTGTTTTTTCGATTTCCTCTTTAGCTTCCCGTAAGATTTCCTTCGCTTCTTCTCTGGCTTCTGCTACCGATCGGGCGGCTTTTCGCTGGGCAGTCCGAAGCTGCCGGTTTATTGCCATTCTGCGGAAGAAGTAAACGATGACTCCTCCGAAAATCAGGCCTATAAAAAACATGGAAACCAAAGCGACATAAACTAAACCTGTTTCCATTTCCCTCCTTATGTACCGGTGTAGTACCGGCCTTCCATTTATTGAATTTCGTTTTCCAGCTCATCCCAGAGCCGTTTTACGGTATCTTTTATCACTCCGTAGCCGAATCCCCGGCGTTGAAGATGTTCCCCCAGCCGCTGGTAGAAACTCTGATAATCGTATCGCGGTAAATTTCGCGCTTTTTTTCGGGCTGCCCGGTAGGCGCTGTCTGTGTCATCGATTGATTCGACAACCTGGTTTATTATTTCCTCGGATACGCCTTTTCGCCGTAATTCCTGCCCGGTCAGCCACCGGCTGCGGGGACTGAAGGTATCCCGGTTCTCCTTCCAGAATTCAGCGAAATCGGTATCGTTTATCAGCTTCTGCTCCTTCATCCGGCAGATAACCTCGTCGATACTCATACCGGAAAAGCCTTTTTGCGTGAGCTTTTCCCGTAATTCGGGTTCGCTGCGGGGCCGGTAACTGAGGATAAGGGCGGCGGCGTCATAACAGCGGCGGTAGTTGTTGGAAGATGCAATCTCCTCGACTTTTTCGGAAGAAAGTTCCTGGTCTACTCGCAGGCCTTCTTTCACCGCTATTTCTGCTTCCAGACTGAAAGCGAATTCGCCGTCAAGAAATACGCTTACCCGCTTTCTCCGGCCTTTTCCCATCCGGAGGGCGGTGACTTTTCTCATTACCATCCTGCCTTTAAACAAACAAAGCCGAGGCTTTGTACCTCAGCTTACAATTCTTCCTGCATTATACTGTTTGTTTAGAATCAGGATAAATTATTCATCAGTCAGAGAATTCTGAATGGTGATAGCTGAGGCTCGTATTTTTTCCTCAATTTCCTTGACAAGTTCAGGATTTTGAGTCAGGAAATGTTTGGCGTTTTCCTTTCCTTGCCCCAGACGGGTATCACCATACGAGAAAAAAGCACCTGACTTGGTTAACAGCCCCATCTCTACCCCGAGGTCGATGATTTCTCCCTCGTGGCTGATGCCGTGGTCGAACATTATATCAAATTCAGCGGTCCTGAAAGGGGGAGCCACTTTATTCTTGACTACCCTGGCTTTAACATGATTCCCGGTTATCACGTTTCCCTGCTTGATGGAGTCCGAACGCCTCAGGTCAATTCTGACCGAGCTGTAGAATTTCAGCGCCCTGCCGCCCGGCGTCACTTCCGGATTGCCGAAAACGATTCCGACTTTCTCCCTCAACTGGTTGATGAAGATGACACAGGTGCCGGCTTTTCCTATCGCGGCAGCCAGCTTTCGAAGAGCCTGCGACATCAACCTGGCCTGAAGGGCGACATGAGTGTCTCCCATTTCCCCTTCGATTTCTGCCTGTGATACCAGGGCGGCGACGCTGTCGACAACTACGACTTCGACTGCTCCGCTCCTGACCAGGGCGTCCGCTATTTCAAGCGCCTGCTCTCCGGTATCCGGCTGAGAGATTAACAGCTCGTCTACATTGACGCCGCAACGTTGAGCGTAGGATGGGTCAAGAGCGTGCTCAACATCGATATAGGC
>CAZOGR010000004.1:0-9990 GCA_964579355.1 uncultured Dehalococcoidales bacterium
TGCCACCAGCCCGATTACCCCCAGGGCTCCGGACACGGGAGGGGTTGACTGGACATTTAAGCTGATATGGATGGGATCATTCAGCACCCTGGTTTCCCCTGGCAGGGCCAGTATATCAGAAATTCGGTTTGTAAAGGGCAGGAAAAAATCTGTATGAAAACGAGGGACGTTTTTTTACAGAATGACTCCTTCTTCTTTCAATTTGGCAATATCTTCCCAGCGGTACCCCAGTTCGAGCAGGATTTCTTCGTTATGCTGGCCCAGTTCAGGGCAGGTGGTTCGCAACGTTGCCGGGTTATCGCTGAACTTGACCGGGGTGGTGATTAACGTAATCTTTCCGGCGTTCGGGTGTTCGACCTCGACAAAGAAATCGTTAGCCAGGGCCTGCGGGTCGTTGATGACTTCCATCGGCGTTTGAACTTTTCCGTAGATGCAGTTATTTTCCTTGAACCGTTTTTCCCATTCGGCCATCGTTCGTGTCGCCAGGCATTTCTCAATGATGTCTATCAGCTCTTCGCAATGTTGCTTGCGGGCGTCAAGATCGCAGAATCGCGGGTCGCGCGCCAGTTCCGGCCTGTCTATGGCACGGCAGAAGCCCGGCCAGGCACCTTCCGATTGAAGCATGGCCAGCCAGAACCAGCGGCCGTCAGCGGTCTGGTAGCTGTTCCACACCGGGTTCTGGGCTTTTTTCCGGTCATGTTTGACCGGTTCAGTTCCCCCAAGCGCGCCCTGGATATCGACGGCCAGACTCCACACCGCCGTGTGATAGAGCGACACTTCGAGGTTTTGCCCTAATCCTGTTTTTTGCCTGTGCAGCAAAGCCGCACAAATAGCACTCACGAGGTGAGAACCGGCCATGCTGTCAATAATACCGACCCGCTGTGGGGCGGGAGGCGTACCCGGTTCTCCGATAAGGTGCATCATCCCCGAACGCGCCCAGCCGGCGGTGAAATCATATCCCCGCTCGTCCCGGTCAGGGCCTTCCGCGCCATAGCCGCTAATGAAGGCGTAGATTAGTTTCGGATTAATCCGGTGGAGGGTATCATAGTCGATGTGCATCTTTTTCATCGAGCTGCGCTTGTAATTACTCATGAAAACATCCGCATTTTGAATAAGGGTATGAATGATTTCCTGTCCGGCTTCGTGGGAAAGGTCCAATGCCAGCGACCTCTTGTTACGGTTCAACACCTGCATTACCCAGTTAATTTCGCCGGTCTCGACTCCCTGGGCTCTTTTCAGCCCGCGGTGCATTTCGCCGGTCAGCGGTTCCAGTTTTATAACCTCAGCTCCCCAGTCTGCCAGCGTCGAACTGGCGGCGGGTATCGCGACAATCTGTCCCATCGATACAACTTTCAGCCCTTCAAGGACACCTGACATGTCGTTCATTCTCCTTTGGAGTACGTTTCCCCGGCGATGATTGTCGCCCCGAATGCATTGACAATCCGGGGCCTGACGGGCACTCGCAAGACGACCCCGAGACTGTTCTCCAGTTTTTTTATCAGCCCGGTATTCAATGCCCCCCCACCGCTGACAGCACACTCTTCTTCGAGGCCGATTCTTTCAACCAGCGAGGTAATTTTGTCAGCCAGGGCTTCATGGATTCCGTTCAGAATATCTTCTTTTCGAAAACCTTCGGCGACCCGCGAGACGGCTTCCGATTCACCAAAAACTGCGCACCCGGTAGTGAAGGCAACGGGATTATCGGATTCAAGCGACATGGGGCCGATATCGTCAAGCTCTATCTGGAGGACGTTGGCAACAATCTCCAGGAAGCTTCCGCTCCCGGCGGCACACTTCTCGCTGGTGAGAAAACCGGTCACCTGGCCGGTGTCATTGATTCTGATTACCTGGGTGTACTGCGACTGAACATCGATAATAGTCCTGACCGAAGGAAACAGTCTGTTTATTCCCCTGGCGCAGCAACGGATACCGGTGATGTGCCGGCTGTCGAATCCGATGTCACCGCCTCCATGACCCGTGGTGACAATATCGTCGATAGCTTCCTCCGGCAGGTTTGCCTCCGCCAGCAGTTCTTTCTTGAGTTGCGCAGCGACTTTTCGATAGTTTATACCGGACTGAAGTATTCGATATGCCGAAACAGTCCCGTTCCGGGTGATGACACCTTTACTGGTGGATGAACCGATATCGATTCCAATAATCCGGGCCATTTTTTCCTCTTCAGTTCGTGTAAAAGCTGGCTTCTTCCAGCCGTCTCGGGATTTTTCGGACAGTCTTGCCTTGCGACTGTAATTTCAGCGCGGTATCTTTCGCCAGGAGAGCCGCTCCCAGGGCGCCCGTAAGCAACGGTTCGTCGGGCACAAATACCCTGCATCCGAGATTTTCCTCCAGGGCTTTGACGACGCCGATATTTTTCGCCACTCCTCCGGTAAACACCACATCAGGTTCCACGGTAAGTTTCTTCACCATTCTGGCAACACGGGCGGCAATGGCATCGTGAAGCCCGGCGATGATATCTTCTATCGGGACTCCTTTCGAGATACAGGTAATTACTTCCTGGCGGGCAAAAACCGTACAGGTATTGTTGATAGAGACTTTGTTCTTTGATTTCATCGATAGAGGTCCCAAATCTTCAATCTTTATACCAAGCGTGCCGGTGAAAACCTCCAGGAAACGGCCGGTCCCGGCAGCGCACCGGTCATTCATTGCGAAATCCAGCAGCTTTCCATCCCGGATTTTCATACCCTTGGAATCCTGTCCGCCGATATCAATGGCCAGTTTCACGTTGGGGAACAGGCTCGTAATACCCCTCGTATGGCAGGTCAGTTCGGTAATCTGGCGGTCGGCGAAAGGAACATTGACCCTTCCGTAGCCGGTTGCCACCAGGCAGGTAATGTCGTCGATTGATAAGCCTGCCTGAATAAGAGCGCTTTCCATGACCCGGTTTGCCAGGCGCCGGTGTTCAGCCCCGGTATGATGAATGACGCTGGCATACATCTTTTCCTGTTCATCAACAATGACGAACTTGGTCATGGTCGAACCTGAATCAATTCCGGCGTAATAGTTAATAGCTGCCACTCCTTTTCAGCCGAATGAACGATACCCTGCCTAACCGATAATCTCAGTAAATGCCTGAACCCGCGTCATCAGCGGGCCGAGGGCGGACTTACTGTAATCGTGCTCGATGTAGATGCCCGGTAATTCTATGTATTCGAGGTAATCCTTTATCTGGGGAATCTCGTACCCGTGGCTGTCGCAGTACCGTAAAGCGTGGAGGACGACTCCGTTCACGTTCCAGCCTTCAGCGAATTTCTTCAGATAGCCGAACCTGTTTTCAATATCGGCCTGGTAGTTTCCTGCCGTGCTTCCGGCAGCCGAATCGCGAAATGTCCGGGGGCATTTGAGGTCTTCGAGGTAGTGGTACGCCAGGCCGTCGAGCGGGTCATCAGTTACCGGAACATCATCAAAGAAAGCCCGGCTCCCGACGCACGTATCGTCCATGACCACATGAGCATCAAGGCTTTCAATCATTTCGATAAACGCCGTATTATCCAGGACGGGGCCCCAGACAAGCAGCCGGGCCGTTTTCCCCGGTGTCCGGTTATCACGTTCCTTTATTTCGGTGATGATTTCTCTTAACAATGAATTTCCTTCCTCAACAGGAAGGCTCATCAGAGCTATCATTACCCGAAGGATTTCCGTTCCTGATACAAGAGGCGGGTCCGGTTTTCTCAAGTCATACAGTTCGCGGACCAGACCTCGTTGCTCGTTATGTTTTTTGACAGCTTCTTTCAGACTGTCCCGGGACATTTTCCTTCCGGTGAAGGATTCAAGCGATTTCTGAAACCCCTCCAGGAGTTCTTTAAGCCGTTCCTGTGAATTTTCCCGGTTGGTATGAGGGACGTCGAGGAAGTGGGAATAGGGAGTTTGAACGGCCACGTCCCATACGTGAGCTATCCTGGCGCCGACATCGCAGATATGGGCCATGATGACGCCGTCAAGAAAATCGTATCTGTTTTTGATTCCCAGGTCGAGAACGCTGCGAAGGAAAGGGCAGACTATGGTGGGCATGTAATCGTCCGCCCCGGTAATCGGTTCGTCCATATCTCCGAAAATCCGGTAAGGAACCATGTCCATCGCCGTCAGCATCTCGATAACCGGATAAATGCAGAGATAGCCAATCACCTGCCTGCCTTCCGCCTTCAGTTCTTTTACCCGGCGATTGCGGTTGCGGTAAATATCCAGCGCTTTATCGAGCCCCGTAACCGGTTTATTTACCATTCCAGCCCCTCTTTTTTCCGGACGTCTTTGTAATAGTCCATTATCTCTTCGAAAGCTTCGGCTTTTTTTAATCCTTCGACAGGATCGAAGAGAGAAAGGTCGACAATATCCCCCTCAAGAACCAGTGAGGGTACTTTATAAACATCCATTATCTGCTTCCGGTAGAGAAAGAGCGGAGCCGAGAAGGCCCGGCAGGTAAGCATCGGGTGGAGGAAGGCCCCGTCACATTGAAATTCCCTGACGTTTTTCGCCGCCAGCCTGTGAGAGAACCCCTGTTTCCGGATTTCCTCTTTTATCTCCGCGGCTTCCGCCGGTTCGAAATCACTGTCTATCGTTGATGCCAGGCTTCGGTGATTCGCTCTGACGTAGCGTTCCATCGGGTCGCTGATATGGCTTACATCGATATCTACCGGCCTCATCGGGTGATAGCTGCTTTCGTGAACGAAGTTCCAGCCCCTGTCAGCCAACTGGTCGAAAAATCCAAGGCTGTGCCAGGGAGGCAATCCCTGGAAGGTCAACCGGTATTTTTCTTCGCGGTTGATGCCGGCTATTTTCCTGTCCACCCGGTCTTTTACTTCGTCGTACATTTTCCGGTATAAAACCGTCATCTCGTCGGCGTCGCCTGCTTTGTAGAGGGCACCTGACATCGAACTCCAGAAATCCCTGGAATTCATCGGGCAGGGCCGTTCCCGGCGGAGCTGGTTCGTATTCCACCAGACTTTATCCAGTTCCTGGGTTCCCTGAATCTCGCCTATTTTGTCCCAGTCCATCTTTTTCCCGAAAAAATTCTCCAGAAAGGCAACGAACAGCTTGTATTCTTTGACAAGAAACCGGATGGTCTGTTCGTCCGCCTCTTCATCCAGGGATTCCCGCTGCCCGGCGGAAGGGGCCTCAATTATGTACACCGGTACATCGAGGTAACGTCCGAGCGCCTGGAAGAACTTGTACCGGGCATCGCAGACGGCTCCCGAACCGACCAGTATCGAGGGTTTTGCCATTCCTCCGCCGGGGGCTTCCGGGGGGATTTTCCCATACAGGTCGGCCATTTTCGCGGCGTAGCCAAGCCCGTTGCGGCAATACCCGCACATGTGGCTTGGGAAACCTTCCGATTCGGCTCTCTCGAGGAACGGTTCGGCAGCTCCGGACGAGGCACAGATTGTGCCGTAATTTTCAGGAAATATCGCTTCGATATCCATTGCGGTGAGGATAGCCGTTGGAATGGACAGCATGCACCAGGCAATCGGCCTTCCTTTATCGGTTGCTTCCCGGCCTTCCTTATACATGGAGTCGACATAGGCTCGTAACTCGTACATCGAGTTGAGTCGGTTTAACGGCCGGTCAGCTTTTGGCCCCCTGATGATTTTTTCATTCATCTTTATCACTACATCCTTTGTCTGCATATCAAAGGGTACAAGAACCGCTTTCAGTAGACAGGGCGGAGGAATCAGATAAATACCGTGCGGGATACGGTATCCTTACTTTACGGCAATTCGACTCCTTGTGCAACAAGCCTTTTCTGCAACGTCTTGATATCAACTTTACGGGGCAGGACATTACTTTTCACGGCCAGGGCAGCCGCCGTTCCGGCCGCCTGTCCCATCTGAATACAGTGCGAGATGATGTTGAACATCGAATTTGCTTCCTGGTCGGATGAGAAACAGCGTCCGGCAGCAAGCAGCCCTTCCAGTTCGGCCGGTACCAGGCAACGGTACGGCAGGGCGATATTTTCTGCCGGGCCGTCGGTGATAGGCCAGCTCAGCGGTACCCCGCGGGGAAATATCAGGACTGTGTCATCATACTTCTTTTTCGCTTTGATTTCATCCAGTGTCAGGACGTGCTCGCCGACGAGGCGGCGGCTGCCGCGCGTGCCTATTTGCGAAGCACTGTCGTAGATATAACTGTTTTCATAACCGGGAACGGTTTTCCTGAAGAAAGAATGAAACGGTACCATTGTCTTGCGGACGTTCGTTTCCACCCAGGTGATATCCTCGACGTTGAGACAATTCTTTCCGCGAATAAAGTTGTTTACCCAGAAAACATCCTGACGCTGGGCCGGTACCGGGGCAATGTGGAATCCCGCGATTTTAAAGCCTTCCTCTCTCATTTTTACCCAACTGTCCGGGTTAGCTTTACGGAATTCAGCAAACTCATTGAAGTCGATACCGCCGATACGAAAGACCATTGCCATTTCAGAGGTGCGGTACCCCTTATCCAGCTTGGCATCGAAATCAGCCCCGGCAGAGGCAAAAATATCGCCGTCGCCGGTAGCATCGATGACGACTTTCCCCATCACTGCGTTGCGGCCCGATTTGCTCTCGAAGATAACACCTTTGACGGTGTTATTTTCGACCACGGCCTGGCATGACCAGGAGTGCAGGAGAAGCTTTACGCCGGATTCGAGAGCCATATCGTTCAGAACGCATTTCAGCAGTTCGGGGTCGACCATAAGCGTCCGATTCCATTCCGGTTCTTTTGTTTTCGAGAGGTCATGGATACCGTTGACCTTGTTCAGCCGGTCAATCCATTCCTGCCCCTGGCCGAAGGCCGGGTTAAACATCAGTACCAGGCCGCCTGTCGCCATCCCGCCGAGATGGCCGTATCTTTCCATCAGAATCGTATCAGCGCCTTCACGGGCGGCAGTTATGGCGGCGGTCACCCCTGCCGGACCTGCTCCGACCACAACGACATCCGCTTCTGCAAGGACATTGATGTCACGTGCTTCTTCCCGAACTGTAGTCACTTTTCCCATGGAACCCTCCTTCTGCAAGGCATTAATGCCGGGATTCATCCGCGTCGACAAACCGTATCAGCAGCTTTCGTTATTTTTTCGCATTCACTGCCACCGATTTGAAAGCTTGACTTTATCCTTATTGATGTTATATTGTGATTCCTATATCATAATAATTATGATTTCATGTATGATATCATATATATTTACGTAATGGCAAGCATTTTTTGAAGCTTTTCGGGAGTGTTCCGGTACAAAGGCAGTCGTTTAGGAATTTGGAGCCTGATATGTAATAAAAACCCGGGGTTTTCGTGGAAGCATATCAAACCGAAAGAAGAACCCCGGTTTATTGACGGGCAGGAAACAGAGGAGGTGAAAACCTGGAATAAACAATAATTACAGCTCTTCCAACATCGCATCATTGAACCTGATGAATAAAGTAGTAGGTGGAGAAGATAAAGGAGAAAGTAACAAGATGCTGAGAAAAAAAGTAGCCTGGGTGGCAAGCATCATGATGGTTATAACCCTCATGATTGTTTCTTCGTGCGGAGGTTCGGAAGCGGGAGAAAAAGAAGAAGGGCTTCTGTCTCCGGAAGTTCCGAAGTACGGGGGTACTCTCAATATTCTCGGAGGTGACCCGTCGAGTTTCGACGAAGCATTAACGATGAAATTTCTGGCTCGCACATCCTATCAGACAAACGATTCCCTGATGGGCGGCGATTTTTACAAAGGGCCGACCGGAACCGGCGAGACTGACTGGGTAAGCGGTGCCTGCGGTAACATGGATGTACTGACCGGGTATATCGCTGAAAGCTGGGAACTTATTGGTAACGACACCATCATTTATCATATACGGCAGGGTGTTCATTTCCATAATAAGCCGCCGACGAACGGCCGGGAACTCACTGCTGAAGATGTGGTATTCTCGCTCAACAGGTTGTGGTTCGAAAGCGACAAAACACTCCATGCGATGAACCCGCCTTTTCTGAAACCAACGTCAATTACGGCACTCGATGAATATACCGTGGAGGTAAAAGTCCCGCCGGCAATGCAGGGTACCCTGCTGGTGGAAATCGGCGTGGACGGTATTTATCCGAAAGACGCTATCGAGCAGTTCGGGGATATGAGCGACTGGAAAAATGTCATTGGCGCCGGCCCGTGGATGATTGATGACTACGTATCCGGCAGTTATCTGCACCTTGTTCGGAATCCTGACTACTACATGACCGACCAGGAACACCCGGAGAACCGGTTGCCCTACATCGATGCCGTGAGAGCCCGTATTATTCCGGATGCTTCCACGCAGCAGGCAGCCATGAAGACAGGCCAGCTCGATTACATCGATATCGTCGACTTTGAAAGCCTGACCAGCCTGACGACCCATAACAAGGACATTCTTTCCAAGCCGAGAATGAATGCCCCCCTGAACGTCTATTTCGTGATGGATAATCAGGAATCACCCTGGGCGGACCTCAATGTCCGCCGGGCGATGAATATGGCCATCAACAAGCAGGTCATCATTGACGACCTGTTCTCCGGCCACGGCTACATGCTGGCCAATCCCTACCACCGTTACTCGTCTCATGCAGCGTTTTACACGCCCCTTGAAGAGCAGCCCGAATCGGTGAAGGAATTATTCGTGTACAATCCCGAAAAGGCGAAAGAACTCCTGACTGAGGCAGGGTATCCGGATGGGTTTACCACGGACGTGGTCTGTCAGCAGACGGTCTACCGGGGAATGAATATGGTGGACTACCTCTCGGTCATCGCGGCGGACTGGGAAAAAGTCGGGGTTAATGTCAAGATAAACGCCGTGGATTCCACCATTTTCACCAGCATGAAGAACGGCAGAACTTTCGAAGATGCCATACTGGTTGACTACCAGGGGTACTCGGCGCCGTTCAAGTTCCTCGGGTACATAGAAAACTTCAGTAATATGAACAAATACGTAGACCCGGTAATGCAGAATTACCATGACTCAATGCATCAGGTGCTCTACAAGAATACCAGCGAGATGAACCGGATACTGAAAGAATCGGGCTCGTACATTCTCGACCAGGCATTTGCCGCCTGGATGCCCGCCATGGATGTCTATACTATCTGGCAGCCCTGGCTTCAGAATTACAACGGCGAAGTCTGGGGCGGTGTCGCCACGCCGGAAGAATGGTCACGATACAGCTGGCTCGATGAAAACCTGAAGAAAAGCCTGGGATACTAGTTCCTGAAACAATCACAAAAAGAGAGGCTGGGAATACATCAATTCCCGGCCTCTCTTCAATTCCCCTTCACTCGAATCGTTTGGGTATTGGCTAAGCCTCTTTCTTCAATGCTGTTTTCGGAATGACGGTCGGGTTGACGACATTCTTCGGCCACCTGCCGCTGAGAACCCTGACTGCTTCCCTGACCGGATTGACCGGCTGATTTCGCAGGGACATTTTCGAGAATGAAGCGGAATGGGGTGTCACGACAACGTTCTCCAGTTCGAAGAGCGGGTTGTCTTTTTCGACCGGTTCTTTTTCGAAAACATCGAGTCCGGCTCCGGCTATCCATTTCTCCCGGAGGGCTTTTACCAGCGCTTTCTCGTCGACAAGTCCGCCACGGCCGGTATTGATGAAAACAGCTTCGGGTTTCATTTTCCTGAATTCTGCCTCGCCTATTAAATGCCGGGTCTGTTCATTAAGGGGGGCGTGCATCGAAATAAAGTCCGATTTTTCTATCAACTCCGTCAAACTAACAGATGTTATCGAGTACTCCTTGAATACTGATTCGTTCAGCATGGGGTCATATCCCAGCAGGTTCAGACCAAAACACCGGGCTTTTTTAGCGACCATCCGGGCAATTGCTCCGCAACCGACCAGTCCGAGTGTTTGCCCGTGAATCGGCGGCAGGTCCGTGAGCAGGTCGTTTCTTGAACGGCCCCATTCTCCTCTTTTTAACGTGTTGTTAAGGGAGGTGATATTTTTAGCGGCTGCAAGAAGAAGGGCGATAGCGTGGTTGGAGACTTCCTCGATACACCATTCCGA
>CAZOGR010000004.1:10090-27099 GCA_964579355.1 uncultured Dehalococcoidales bacterium
CTGCAAGAAGAAGGGCGATAGCGTGGTTGGAGACTTCCTCGATACACCATTCCGAGGCGGGATTGTTAATGACCAGAATACCGTTTTCAGTTGCGGCATCGATATCGATGCCATCGAATCCGACGGAGTAGGTGATGATTGCCCGGCATTTGGGTAACCGTTCGATAACCCTCCGGGTAAAGAGATAGCCGCCGCCGAGGATAATATCAGCATCTTTAGCAACCTCAATCAATTCGTCTTCGTTGCTGCATCTTCCTGAAAGCAACTCCGCTTTGAATTGCAGCCTTTTCAATTCTTCTTCTTCAATCTCTGCCGTCGTCCCCCGTAATTTCGCTGTCGTCAATATTTTGTAGGTATCGCTCATTCGTTCAATTCACCTTTATTGGTATGGCGTATTTTATGTTCCTCTGAGTACCCGCTTTTCTCCGTGGTTTTCAGGCGGCGACATTGTTATCACGGGCTTTCTGCAGGAAGGGCGGTACGTAATCCAGTCCGAGTAACGACCTCGCATGCCCTCGCACCTTTTCCAGCAGACCGGTAAGCTGTTCCTTTTCCGTTTCGGAGAGGATATCGAAAATCAGCATGATGGCATGTTCGGTAATGGTATTGTTGTATAAATTCCGCCCTTTATCGGTTACGATAACATACGTTTTATTTTCTCCCGGGATTCTTACTTTTTCTACCAGTTCGTTTTTTTGCATTCTGTCGACCAGCGTGGTAACTGAATTCAATTCTTTCACGGAAGATTCGGCAAGCTGGTTAAGGGTTAACATCTCAGAACTTTTAACGAGCATATGCAATATTTTCACTTGAGATTGACTGATGTTGTATTGCGCGAGTTCCAGTTTGACGGCTCGTTGAATCGTTTCATTCGTCGAGTGGAGCAGAGCTTGAAGTTCGATTCGCGGATCATCCATTTTTGACATAATGTCTCTCCTTAAGGTATCTATCAAATTTTATGTTCACCTGGTTACAGAGTTTTGCTTGTTAACCGGGTTTTGGATGCTTGACATCTGTTATATTAATGTGTTATACATGACTTCATATTGGAAGTCAAATACAAAATGAAATATGATGTTGACGTAGATATCATATCAATAAGGGTAATGGAGTTGTCAAATATTTCTTTATCGTTAATCAGTCGAGCAGTGTACAGATAACGAAAAAAAGGAGAAAGAAGTCATGGAAGAGGGAAAGTATCCGAAGGGTTGGGCGGTTGTCGACCACGTTATCCCCGGCGTTACTCCGGAGATGATCGACTGGTGGTGGGTCAACATGGAGAAGGGGTACGAATTATGGTGCCCTGACGAACACAAAGGCTTCACCTGGGAAGTCAAGCCTCCTCTCGGCGGGCATATCGGAGCTGTCCAGATAGCGAAAGAGAGCATCGATTACGGCCCGGTCATGGATATCAGAATCGAGTGGGTTGATCCGAACCTCGGAACGCAGGAGCAGAAGGATTTCTGGACGTACGAACACCTTCTGACTGCCGGCGGAGGGCCTCCCGGAACGCCGAAAGGGGTTGTTCTTTCTCACCAGTGGGAAGCGATTCCGGGCGGGTGCAAGATGCGCTCATGCATGCATGGCATACCCGGAGGGCCGCCGGCCGGAGCCAGGCAGGGCCCGCCTCCCGGTCCGCCTCCCGGTTTTGTGATGCCTCCTCATCCGAGCGGCAAGAAACCGACCGGCGGCGGATGGAGCGCCCACAATGTTTCGGAAGCCAGCACGTTCAAGAATTTCCTGCCGGCTCTCTGGGGAATCTGGCAGGCAGTGACCGACCCGGCCATCAATCGCCAGGCTTCTCTGAGGGTTAAAAAGGAAGGCTCCAAGATAATCTATATCGACCAGAGGTAATAAACCTGTAAAGGGGGAAATCATGGAAGCGGAAAAAATGAGATGGGTCAAGGAGATTCGAATCGACCTTGATACCTGTAAGGGATGTAAAACCTGCGTTAATGCCTGCTTCGTCGATGTAATTCGCTGGAATGCTGAAACGAAGAAACCGGTCGTAGCTTACCCTGAAGACTGTGTCTGGTGTCTGGCGTGTGAAGCAGGCTGCCCGGTCAACGCGATAGAAGTAATACCAATCATTCCGGCACCATTACGAGTATCTTTTTAACGGCAGTGTGCTACTGGCAGTCATTCAATAATAAAAGACAGGAGGTCCAAAGTGACCGAAATAGGAAAAACCGGAGAAGTAATATCGACTGATGTCCTTATTATCGGTGGCGGCGTGGGAGGCCTTGCAGCCGCGATAAAAGCAAAAGAAGCATATCCAGATATCGATGTGCTCATGGTAGACAAGCAGACTATCGGCTGGGCCGGGAAAGCAACGAAAATCGGAGGGTTTCTGGCGTTTCTCGCCAAAGACGGCAACCCTGATAAATTCATCGATTTTCAGGTTAGAAATGCCGGTTACTATATCAACGATCAGGATGCTCTGAAAAAATATGTCAACAGTACCTACTCGGCGGTAGAGCTCCTTGCTGAATGGGGAGCAAATGTTGCCAGAACACCTGATGGAAAAGTACTGGCAATCCCCAACTCCTTTGCTCCTGAGTATTCGATGACTTTTGTCGACATCGACATGATGCAGCCGATGATGAAAAGAGCAAAGAAACTCGGTGTACGGATGCAGAATAAAACCCATATTGTCGATCTGCTTGTTAAAGATAACCGGGTAACCGGCGCGGTTGGTTTTGACATAACTGACGGAAGTTTCATGACTTTTAAATCAAAATCAACCATTATCGCTAACGGCAGTTGCGGGTATAAAGTCCGTCGATTCTGGGTTGCCGGCACCGGTGACGGGATTTCTGCCGCCTACCGGGCTGGTGCAGAAATGCGTAACGCGGAATACGGCAATCTTTACGGGCATGTGGTGATGAAGGATTTGGATGGCGGCAATGCAGGCACCATGACCCTTGTAAATTCGCTCGGAGAAAACATTGCCAACAAGTACATGCCCAACATGGAGCCTGCGGGTGTCTTCCTTCCTGTCAAACTGGGAGTCGGACTGGAAATGGAAGCCAATGCAGGACGGGGTCCGATTCGTTCCCAGCCGTCTCAGGCGGGCCCAGGCGGCCCAGGCGGCCCAGGCGGGCCGGGTGGACCAGGTGGTGGACCAGGCGGACCAGGCGGGCCGGGTAGACCAGGTGGACCCGGTGGACCGGGCGGAGGGGGTAGACCAAGTGGCGGCGGTGGTTTCGGCCCCGGCCTTCCAAAACTGAACGCCTGGAACAAGATGATGGGTGAGAAAGCCGCTAAATATGGCCCGTCGATTCCCAACCAGGAAATCGCTGTTCCGCTGCACGGAGAACTTTCCTGCATTCGTGTCGATGAAAACATGAAGACCAGCCTCGAAGGCTTGTGGGCAATCGGAGATACGAGTTACGCAGGTTCAGCTATTGCCGGAGCGGTTGCCTCGCCTCCGGGGGTTACTCCCGGCTCCGGTGTCATGTACGCAGTGATAAGCGGGGCATGGGCCGGACCTGAAGCAGCCCGTTCGGCGGCTTCGGTACCGACTTCAAATGAGAGCGCGGATGATATCAATCTGTTCAAGCAGCGGATTTTTGCTCCGATGAGCAACAAAGGCAACTACTCGCCGTGGGAAGCAATCTCCAGGCTGCAGGATGCCGTAGCTCCGATGAAGTACAGTCTGCGCCGTAACAAAGAGCGGTTAGGAGAGGCTCTGGCAATTGTAAAATCGGTGAAAGAACGCCTTCCGGAACTGGCGGCGAAAGACTTCCACTACCTCAGCAAATGCCATGAGGTTATCAGCATGACCGCCTGTGCGGAAATTACCTTTACCGCAGCCACGATACGGGAAGAAAGCCGGGGGTTCGCCTATCGTGAGGATTACCCGGAACAGGATGACAAAAACTGGCTGCAGTGGATTATTCTCAAGCAGGGTAAAGGCAAGATTGAAGTCTCGAAAGAACCTGTCCCAATCGAAAAATACAACGTACGACCTTAGCGAAACACAAATACTATAACGAGGAAAGCATGAAAAAACTGACTTGGCTACTGCTAACATCCGTCATGGTGATAACATTGGTTCTTACGTCATGTAACCAGGGAACGGGCGACACAAAGGAACCGACGACAGATACTTCGGGCGATAAACCTGTGGTAACAACAACGACTACCCCAACCACGACAACGACGACTACGACAACCGGGACAACCGAGGTCAAGAAACCTCAGTACGGCGGGACCATGAACATGATAACAAACATGGACTACCAGGGTTTCGACCATGGAATGTATCCGGCCGGATTCCTCAATCATGTTTATTTAGTAAATGACACACTCGTGTCCGGCGATTGGTCGAGAGGCGCCGCCGGC
This sequence comes from uncultured Dehalococcoidales bacterium, assembly GCA_964579355.1. Lineage (GTDB taxonomy): Bacteria > Chloroflexota > Dehalococcoidia > Dehalococcoidales > UBA2162 > MGML01. The sequence goes on from CAZOGR010000004.1 coordinate 14,438, forward strand.
ACCGGAGAAATCGACTGGGCGCTGAGCAGCCAGAAGCGAATTGAATATACCATCGGTGAACTTGCGGAAAGTTTCGAAATCAGAGAACCGGGAACGATAGCGTTCACGGTACGCAAGGGAGTTTACTTCGCCCTTAATCCGGACAGCGAAGCCAGCCGGCTGGTCAACGGACGCGAAATGACGGTCGATGATGTGCTCTTTTCTCTTAACCGGCATATCACTTCTCCGATGTCGTACATGCGTATTACTCGGCCGACTTTACATCTGACCACGACCGTCACACAGGAAGGCGACCGGACAGTAGTCGTGACAACATCAATCGATAATTTCGATGCCCTCTGGCTGTTAATCGGTGAACGTGAAATCTGGCCTAAGGAAGTCATCGAAACATACGGAAACGTGACCGATTGGCGTAACATGGTAGGCACAGGTCCTTTCGTCATGATCGACTATGTCCAGGGCAGCGCCGGAATATTTGAAAAAAATACCAATTACTGGCAGACTGATCCCGTCGGTACGGGAAAAGGAAACCGGTTACCTTACCTGGATGGTATACGGATGCTCATCATCACTGATGTGTCAACCCAGCTGGCGGCATTACGCTCCGGGAAAGTGGACCGATTGGACAATCTTTCCTACGACAGTTTCAAGGACTTAACCAGAACCAGTCCTGATTTGCAGTATCACCAGTTCATAGCCGGACCTAATGCGATATCGATGCGGCAGGACAAAACCGATTTACCATTCAGTGATGTTCGGGTACGCCAGGCTTTGATGATGGCTATCGACTATGACGAGATAATCGATGCTTACTACGATGGAGCAGCAGATAAACTTGCCTGGCCGCTGGCTAACATCAAGGGATACGATAAAGCCTATATGCCCCTGGAAGAAATGCCGGCATCGGTGCAGCAGTTGTTCTCCTACAACCCGGTCAAAGCAAAAGAATTGATGGTACAAGCCGGGTATCCCGATGGATTCAAAACCAGAATAGCAGTTCAGTCAGCCGATTCGAATGCGGTTGAGTACCTGTCCATAATAAAAAATATGTGGGAACAAATAAATGTTGAACTTTCTCTTGACTTGCTTGAGACCGGAACCTTTTTCAATCAGACGATGAGCAAACAGTACGATGGGATGCTGTACGGATTTTTCGTTCAGCCCGGACCGTATGCTCAGTTAACTCCTTTCGCCGAGGCGAGTACCTTTAATAGAAGCTGGGTAAACGACGAAAGAGCGAAATCGACCTATCAGGAAATCCTGCAATACAATCTCGTCGACCAGGCGAAGGTAGACGAATTACACCGCGAAATCATGCCATACGTACTGGAAAAGGCATGGTACATCCCCAGCCCGGGCGCCCATGTTTATAACTTCTGGCAGCCGTGGTTGAAAAACTACTACGGCGAAGGCTTGATTGGCTACAAACCAGCCTGGGTTCGTTATGCATGGATTGACAAAGATCTTAAACAGGATGTCTTAAACTAGCGTCAGTACCTCCTCAGGGCGTTACCCGGTGAAGATTGCGCAGAAGCAAATTCACCGGGTATCGCATGAGGAAACCGGAAAATTAATAAAGAAATACCATTCGTTTTGATACGGTAAGGATTTTCATATGAAAGAAGCTATCTGGAACCCTGCTCAGGAACGTATACGGGAAGCCAATATATCCCGGTTTATTACCCTGGTAAACGAGCGGTTCGGGCTGACACTGAGCACGTACAACGACCTTCAACAATGGTCGGTCGCCCATATACCGGAATTCTGGGGACTAATCTGGGAATTCGGGAAAGTCAAGGCTTCGGTTCCCTGTGAAACCGAGGTGACCGGGCTTCATGATATGCTCGGCGTAACATGGTTTCCCGGCGCCAGGTTCAATTTCGCGGAAAACCTTCTCAGATACCGTGATGAGCGAACGGCACTCGTCTTCAAAGGTGAAGGCCGGGAGAAAACACGACGAATAACGTATGCTGAACTCTACGCTCAGGTTTCACGATTAGCAAAAGCTCTTGAGAAAAACGGTGTGGGAATCGGCGACCGGGTGGCTGGATTTTTGCCGAACATGATTGAAACGGTTATCGCCATGCTGGCCACAACCAGTCTTGGCGCGATATGGTCGTCCTGTTCACCGGATTTCGGGGTAAAGGGCATGCTCGACCGTTTTCAGCAGATTGCCCCGAAAGTACTCTTTACTGCCAATGCCTATGTCTACAACGGTAAAACGCACGATTCACTCGACCGCGTTGCGGCTGTGACCGCTGAAATACCGTCAATCGAGAAAGTAATCGTCATCCCGTACACCGAAGCATCCCCGGATGTGAGCAGGCTGCCGGGAGCAGTCCTTTTCGAGGACTATATGTCTGAATTCACCCCGTCGGAGATACCTTTCGAACAATTACCGTTCGACCATCCGATTTATATTGTCTATTCTTCCGGGACGACCGATAGACCGAAGTGCGTCGTACACCGGGCGGGCGGTATTCTCCTTCAGCACCTGAAGGAACTCATGCTCAATGCCGATTTGAAACGGGAAGATACCATCTTTTACTTCACGACTTGTGGCTGGGTAATGTGGAACTGGCTGGTCAGCTCGCTGACCCAGGGATCAACCCTCGTACTCTATGACGGCTCGCCGTTTGCGTCGGATAACACCATTCTTCTCGAGCTGGTTCAGAACGAAAAAGCCACCATATGGGGAACCAGTCCGAAGTATCTATCGACGATAGAGCGGGAAGGTATCAGGCCGGCAGTCGATTACAATCTCAGCCATCTGAAAACGATGATATCGACCGGTTCTCCGCTGATGGAGGAAAACTACCGGTACGTTTACCGGGATATCAAATCGGATGTGTTCCTGAATAACATCTCGGGCGGAACCGAGGCGATTGCCTGTTTCGGTATCGGTAACCCAATCAGTCCGATTTATTGCGAGGAAATGCAGGGCCTGGGACTGGCCATGGATGTCAGGGTATTCGATGAAAACGGCAATCCGGTCATCGAACAGGAAGGTGAACTGGTATGTGCCCGGCCATTCCCGTCGATGCCGCTGCGTTTCTGGAATGACGAGAACGGACAGCGATACCGGGATACCTATTTTTCGATGTATCCTAACGTCTGGAGGCACGGCGATTTTGCTAAGATAACGGAAAACGGCGGGCTGGTTATCAGCGGCCGTTCTGACGCCACTCTGAAACCCGGCGGGGTCAGGATAGGGACAGCCGAGATTTACCGGCAGGTAGAAACGGTTGGCGAAGTCCAGGACAGCCTGGTTGTCGGGCAGAACTGGGATAACGATGTCCGTATCATTCTTTTCGTTAAAATGAAGGAAGGAAATGAATTCAGTCAGGGGCTCGTTCAAAAACTGAAAACCGTTATCAGGAATAACGCCTCTCCCCGTCATGTTCCTGCTATAATAATCCCGGTGGCCGATATTCCCTACACCATCAACGGAAAAAAAGTTGAACTGGCGGTACGAAATATCATACACGGATTACCGGTCCAGAACCGGGACGCCCTGGCGAACCCGGATTCGCTGGATTTATATAAAAACCTTGAAGAACTCAAGTCATAATCAGAATATCGAAATAAAAAAACAGTACAGAAAATGAAACCGAAAATAGTGATGACAAGGAGCAGGATATGCCGATAGAGTATCTCAGGGAAGACAATATTGCCGTCATCACGATAAACTACCCCGACATACTGAACGCGCTCAATCCGAAGACACTCATCGAATTGTCCGGAGCAGTTAGCGATTTTCAGAACGACCCGGCATTGAGAGTGGGTATCATTACCGGTGCCGGCGGGAAAGCGTTCTGCGCCGGGATGGATGTTAAGTCGGTTGAGCCGGACGGCCTGGGCAACGCGGAAGCTCGCCCGGAGGGCACTCTGGTGCGGGGCCTCGAAATCGGGAAACCGCTTATCGCTGCCGTCAACGGCTACGCCCTTGGCGGAGGTTTCGAAATAGCCCTTGCCTGCGATATCAGAATCGCCTCGGAGAAGGCGATTTTCGGTCTTCCGGAAGTGTCGTTAGGAATAATTCCCGGCTGGGGAGGCACCCAGAGGCTGGCCCGACTCATTCCCTTCGGCAAGGCATTGGAGATGATATTGACAGGCGCCCGTATTGGAGCCGGGGAAGCACTCGATTTGCATCTGGTAAGCCGGGTCGTTCCTGCAGACAGCCTGATGACAGAAGCCAGGGAACTTGCCCGACAATTAAGCGAATATTCACCCCTGGCCCTGCAGGCGGTGAAGGATGCGGTATACCGGGGATATGACATGAACCTCGCGGAAGGCCTGAAGCTTGAAAGCGAATGGTCGGCCAGGACCATGGCATCCGAGAACTTCATCAGGGGCAGAGCTTCTTTTCTCGAAAAGAAAAAACAGGGAAAAAACTCGTGAAACCGGTTTGAAATTATGAATAAAAAAGTGTTTAATATCTCGTAAATTACATTCCACTGAGTATGTTCATACGTAGGGGGTATTTTTATATTCGAACCGGTAAAGATTAAGCAGGAGGAGGGTATATCCATGTCCGAATTATACGATGACGAAGGCATGCTCAGTCCGTACCGTGTTCTCGATATGGCGAACGAGCAGGGCCTTCTCTGCGGTAAGATACTGGCCGAACTGGGAGCGGATGTTATCAAGATTGAAAAACCGGGCGGCGATTCCTCACGGCATATCGGTCCGTACTACCATGATGAAATCGATCCCGAGAAAAGCCTCTACTGGTTTGCATTCAACACCAATAAGCGGAGTATCACCCTCGATTTCGAGACCGATGCCGGGAAAGAAATATTCAAAGACCTCGTCAGGACGGCCGATATTGTTGTCGAATCATTTCCTCCCGGTTATATGAAGTCGCTCGGCCTCGATTACCCGGAACTGGAAAAGGTGAAGCCGGATATTATCGTAGCGTCTATCACACCCTTCGGTCAGGACGGTCCTTACAGCAGATTCAAAGATTCGGATATCGGCATCTATGCCATGGGCGGATACATGTCCACGATTGGTGACGGCGACCGACCGCCGGTGCGCATCAGCCATCACCCCCAGACCTGGCTGCATGCCGGGGGACAGGCCGCGCAGGGCGCGATGCTGGCCTTGTACTGGCGGGAAATGACCGGTGAAGGGCAGTATATCGATGTTTCGACTCACGATTCAATCACCCGGTTTACTCCTGAACGGGTAACGAACTTCTGGGATTATGGAAAGAAAGTAGCCCGCCGGGGAACACGCCGGGCAGTTCTGGGACGTATCTGGGAGTGTAAAGATGGCCATGTATATGCAATCTACTGGGGAGGAGAAGCGGGAAAACGCTGGAATATTCCCCTTATCAAGTGGATGGACAGCGAAGGAATGGCCACCGATTTTCTGAAGAATTTCGACTGGGACACGTTTGACATGATTCACAATCCGGAAGAAATCCTGAGAAAGATTGCCGAACCGACCAGCGATTTCTTCCACGCCCACACCAAGGCGGAACTGCTTCAGGGTGCCCTCGAATATAACGTCCAGGTGTACCCGATTAATTCGGCCGTTGAGATAGCCAACAACCTGCAGCTTAAAGCAAGGGACTACTGGGTGACGCTGGAACACCCGGAACTTGGTACGTCGATTCGTTATCCGGGCGCGTTCGCTAAAACCACCGCCGTGCCGCCCCGGGTGACTCGCCGGGCGCCGTTCATCGGCGAACACAATCGTGAAATGTATCTCGGAGAAATGGGGCTTTCCGAGGAAAGGCTCCGGGAATTGAACGAACGAGGAATTATTTAACCAATACATACCGGGAGAGAGACTATGCCGAAAAAACTGCTCGAAGGCGTGAAAATATGTGATTTTACCCGGGTCATCGTCGGTCCGTTAACCACGAAGACACTCTCCGATTATGGGGCAGAGGTCATAAAGATTGAAGGTAACAACAACCTCGATGTTTTCCGGATACAGGCGACGAACCCGGATTTATCGGCGGCGTTCAACCAGTGGAATACCTGCAAAATGGGCGTGACGTTGAATCTCAACGACCCTCGGGGCAGGGAGATAGCCATGAAAATCGCTGCCTGGGCGGATATCGTCGTTGAAAATTTCGCCGGAGGGGTGATTGGCAAACTTGGGCTCAGTTATGAGGAAATAAAAAAGGTGAATCCGGATGTCATCATGCTCAGTTCCTGCATGCAGGGACAGACCGGACCGTTCGCCCGGCACCCCGGCTGGGGATTTCAGCTTTCGGCGCTTTCCGGATTCAGCAACATAACAGGCTGGCCGGACCGCCCGCCGCCGGATATCGGGGTGTATACCGATTTCATCACCCCCCAGTATAACGTCTGCCTGCTTATCGGGGCGCTGCTCTATCGGAAGCGAACCGGCAAGGGTATGTTCATCGATACCGCCCAGTTCGAGACAGGCTTGCATTTTATTGCTCCGTTGCTGCTCGACTATTTCGTCAACGGGCGGGTTGCAACCAGGATGGGTAACAAATCGGATACGGCGGCTCCTCATAACGCTTACCGGTGTAAGAGCGAACCGAGGTATTGTTTTATTCCGGTTAATTCGGAAGATGACTGGGAGAAATTCTGCAGAGTGGCAGGACATCCGGAGTGGTCAGGTGACGCGAGATTCGCCACGCCTGACATGAGAAGTGCGAACAGAAATGACCTCAGGAAACTGGTGGAAGCGTGGGCGTCCGACCTGAACGTTGAAGATGTCATGAATAGTATGAGTCCTGTGGGGATAACAGTCGAAAGACTGGTGGATGCAGGCGGTTATGACAAGACGGATAACGCCTATCGGTGCAAGGATGAAGAACGGTGGTGCGCTATTGCGGTGACGACCGACGAAGAATGGCGAAATTTCTGTAAGGTCATCGGTAATCCAGCCTGGACAAAGGAGAGCCGCTTTGCGACACTGGCGGCCAGGAAGGAAAACGAAGAGGAACTGGACCGGCTGGTGGAAACCTGGACGACCGGGTACTTCGCCTTCGATGTCATGAACCTGATGCAGAACGGCGGTGTGCCGGCGGGGGTCGTCGAGACCGGTGAAGACCAGCTCGAACATGACCTTCAGACGAGGCACCGCAAACTTTTCCGGGAAGTCGAACATCCGAGAATGGGGAAACTTCACTCCGTGTCATCGCCGTTTCAACTTTCGAAGGTTGACTGCGAACTGACGACTTCACCGCTGCTCGGGGAACACAACGAATACGTGTTGAAACAGATACTCGGTTATTCGGACGACGAAGTAGTCGAATTCGTCATCGATGGTGTGCTGGGGTAGGTATACTTTTTTTATTATTCACTCTGGAAGTGTTACAATGGTACACTAACTGGCCCTGATGTAATAATTACATTCTGATGGGATTGAAAGGAGTTACAATATGGATTTTTCCCTGTCGCCACAAGAACTGGCTTTCAAAAAAGAAGTCAATGACTGGCTTGACGAGCACATGAAGGAACTGCCGAAATGGTGGGGTAAAAATGACGGTTCGGAGCCGGAACCGGAATCAGAAGAATACCGTACCTTCAGTGCCGGCTGGCACAAAAAACTGTACGATGCCGGGTTCGTCGGCATTGCCTGGCCGAAGGAATACGGAGGACGGGGAGCGACCCTGATGGAGCAGGTTATTTTCAATGAGGAAATGGCCAAGCGACACGCTCCGACCGGTGCCGGGGGCCTTGGGGTCGGCTGGGCAGGCCCGACCATCATTGCCGCCGGGACTGAGGAACAGAAGAAACGTTTCCTGCCGAAGATTCTCAATGGAGAAGAGTTCTGGTGTCAGGCATTTTCCGAACCTGAAGCAGGCTCCGACTTGAAAAATATCCAGACAAAAGCCGTTGAAGATGGTGATTATTACGTTATCAACGGACAAAAGGTATGGACAACGGGTGGAATGAGGGCGGACTGGGCAATTCTACTGGCGAGAACCAATTTCGACCCGAATATTCCGAAACAACGTGGTATCAGTTATTTCCTGCTCGATATGCATGCCCCGGGCGTCATGGTACGGCCGTTGAAGGAAATGCACGGCGAGGCGCTGTTCGGCGAAACATTCCTTGATGACGTCCGAATTCACAAAAGCCTGATGGTGGGAGAGAAGAATCGGGGTTTTTATATCTCGATGGGAACGTTCGAGTTCGAACGCTCCAATTCAAGTACCGCAATCGGTATCCTGACAACAATCGACAATATGATACAACTGGCAAAAACCATGAAACGTAATTCGGCAGCGTTGTCTGACGATCCGGAGGTCCGACAGAAAATCGCCCGGTTCTATATTGAAGCCAACGTAGCGAAATATATCGGACTGCGCGCCCTGACCCGTCAGCTTCGGGGGATGACTCCCGGTCCGGAAAGTTCGGTCGGAAGCCTGCTCATCATGGAAATGGGACAGCGTATTCAGGATTTCGCCATGTCGCTCCAGGGACCGTACAGCCGTCTCATGAAAGGCTCGAAATACGCAGTTGAAAACGGCCGATGGCAGCGGAGTTATCTGTCAGCCCGCGGAGATACGATTATGACCGGTACCTCGGAAATCAAGAGAAACATTATCGCCGAAAGAATCCTGGGACTCCCCAGGTGGGTCTAGGAGAAAGGAAAACTACCGATGAATTTTGAACTTGATGAAGAACAGGTAATGCTGAAAACCTCTGCCAGGGAATTCATGGATAAGGAATGTCCCAGAGAACATGTCCGGGCGATGATGGAAGATAAAACAGGATATTCACCCGAGTTATGGAAAAAAATGGCTGATTTGGGATGGCTGGGGATTTCCTTCCCGGAACAGTATGGCGGCGCGGAATTTTCCTTCCTTGAACTGTCGGTAGTTCTGGAGGAATGCGGTCGCGCGCTTCTCCCCGGTCCGTTGATGCCGACAGTCGTCCAGGTCGGGCGAACCATCCTCGCCGCCGGTACTGAAGAGCAAAAACAGAAATTTCTTCCGAAGATGATAAACGGACAGGCAATTTACACGCCGGCATTTCTTGAGAAAAACGGCAGTATCGATGCTTCCGGAATAACGGCTGCTGCCATCCCGAGAGGTGATGATTATGTGATAAACGGTACGAAACTGTTCGTTCAGGATGCCCATGTCGCCGACTATATTCTCTGCGTGACACGGACTTCTGACAGTACCGAAAGCGAAGAAGGAATAACCCTTTTCATGGTCGATGCGAAAAGCCCCGGAATTCGGGTCGAAGTATTAGCAACCATGACAGGAGAAAAACTTTGTGAAGTCGTATTCGATAATGTTGTCGTGCCGGGCAATAATGTCATCGGCGAAGTCGGTAAAGGCTGGCCTGTCGTCGAAAGGATGAAGTCCGAAGCCGCCGTTGCCGAAGCAGCCTGGATGACCGGCGGTGCCCGGTGGGTACTGGAAACATCGATTGATTATGCGAAAGAGCGAATCGCTTTCGGTCGGCCGATAGGCAGTTTCCAGGCGATTCAACACAAACTTGCCAACATGGCCCTCGAAGTGGAGGGGGCAACCTCCATCATGTATTATGCTGCCTGGACGATATCGGAGAATACCGATGATATATCGATGGCGGCTTCGATGGCAAAATCATGGTGCGGTGAAACCTATAAACATGCGGCTGCCGATGGGGTTCAGGTTCACGGAGGTATCGGGTTTACCTGGGACCATGATATGCATCTCTACTTCAAGAGAGCTGCCTCAGCCGAAGTATCTTTCGGTGACGGGTATTACCACCGGGAAAACGTTGCCCGGTTATTGAAGATATAAAGAAAAAAACAGAAGGAGAAGTACAATGTCCATCGACTACGTAAAAGAAGGCCATATCGCAACATTCACCATCAACAATCCGGAAGTAATGAACGCGCTCACCCCTACCCAGGTCGCGGAATGGACGGACGCCCTGATTGATTTCCGTGACGACAAGAACTTATGGGTTGGTATCGTTACCGGCGCCGGTGAAAAAGCTTTCTGCACGGGGCTCAATCTGAGGAGCGCCGGAGGAGCACAGGGACAGGGAACCCGGCCTATTCCGAAGGAAACGCTCGTTAAAGGCCTGAAGCTGTATAAACCGCTGATAGCCGCCGTTAACGGCTATGCGCTCGGCGGCGGACTCGAGATAGCGCTGGCTTGCGATATCAGGGTTGCTTCCGATAATGCTCAACTCGGCTTGACCGAGGTAACACTGGGGTTAATCCCGGGATGGGGCGGCTCGCAGCGACTTCCGAGGCTGATTCCCTTCGGCGTGGCAGCCGAGATGATGCTCATGGGACGCCGTGTCAAAGCTGACGAGGCGTTAAGAATCGGTCTGGTCCATGAAGTCGTTCCTCAGGCGGAACTGATGGCGGCCGTGAAAGCCAGAGCAGAGAAGATGTGTGAATCTGCTCCGCTGGCTATGCAGGCGGTTAAGGAAGCCATGCTCCGGGGTATCGACATGGAACTGATGGACGCTCTGAACCTCGAAGGCGAACTTGGCAGAAGCGTCGTCTCCTCGAAGGATTTCGCGGAAGGCAGGACTGCTTTCGTTGAAAAGAGAAAACCGAATTATAAGGGTGAATAAGGCCTGTTTTCACAGGGTCTGATAAATATATACGGAGGAACTTGAATGAACTTGAATGATTTCAGTGACAAAGCGGCGATTGTCGGCGTCGGGTACACCGAAAAACAGGGTACCGTCCCCGGCAGGAGCAATATAAGCTTTGCCCAGGAAGCCGCGAAGAACGCCATCGAAGACGCCGGCTTGAAGAAAGACGACATCGATGGCTTGTTAATCCAGCCGACAATGGGAATGCAGTCCTATTCGGTCGCGGCCAAGCTCGGTCTGAACAACCTTAAACTGCTGGCGAACGAGGATGTCATGGGCGGTACGGCGCCCTGCATCACCGCCCATGCCATGTACGCGGTAGCGACGGGACAGTGTAAATATGTGATGTGCCTGTACGGTTGCACCGATAAGTCACGCGGGATGATGCTCGGTGGCGGTGGCGGCGGCATGGTGATGGGTACCGGACCGGCGTATGGTATCTTCGGGGCGAACATGGAATACGCTCTGGCAGCCCGCCGGGCCATGCACGAGTTCGGAACCGGGCCGGATACCTGGGTTGAAATCGCAATGTCACAGAGGAAGTGGGCGAACCTCAATCCGAGAGCCTTCTTCTACGATAAACCGTTAACGAGGGAAGATTATTTCAATGAGCCTTGGGTTGCCGAACCGTTCAGGCGCATCGACTGCTGCCTGGTCAGCGATGGCGGAAGAGCCTACATTGTAACAACCGCCGAACGGGCAAAGGCCCTCAAACAGCCTCCGGTGTATATCGCCGGTGTCGGGCAGAACCACCATACTCCTGAAATAGAGCAATCTCATCACATGACCGGTCCGACGGGAGCCCAGCAATCCGGCAGGATGGCGATGGAGATGGCCGGAATCACGGTTAAAGATATCGATGCCTGTGAAATTTACGATTGCTTCACCTACACGGTTGAAGTTACCATGCAGAGCTACGGTTTCTTTGAGAGAGGCGGAGGGTACGAGTTCTTCAAGAACGGCCGTACCGGACCTGGCGGAGAATTCCCGGTCAATACATCGGGCGGACTCCTTTCCGAGGTGTACTACATGGGCTTCACGCCTCTTACCGAGGGTGTCATGCAGTTGAGGGGGCAGTGCGGCGAAAGACAGGTCAATGGTCTAAAACACATTCTGTGCAGTGGCAACGGCGGTATCCTTCAGACCCACGGCACGGTGATTTTAAGGAGTTAACGCAATGATGAGAAATCCGAATCAGAAACCCATACCGACGATAACCCCGGAGAACAAACCGTTCTGGGAGTATATGAAACAGCATGAGTTCCGGGTGCAACGATGCAAGGAATGCGGCAAGCTGTTCTACCCGCCGAGCGAATACTGTCTCCACTGCCTCGGTCATGATACGGAGTGGGTAAAACTCAGCGGCAAGGGGAAGGTCTTCAGCTTTGCGATTGTCCGGCGCGCCGGTATGCCGGCTTTTGCTGCCGAAATACCCTACGTCGTGGCAATCATCGAGACCGAAGAAGGCGTTCGCTACAATTCGAACGTTATCGGTTGCGACCCTGAGAAGGTGTATATCGATATGCCCGTCGAAGTCGTTTTCGAGGACGTTAACCCCGAATTTACCCTGCCGAAGTTCAAACCGGTGTAAATTCCTGTTCGTTTTACATGAAGAAAGCGGGTGCCTGTTGCATATCGGGCACCCGCTCTGGTTTTTGTAACGGTGTATCAGTCTTTTTGCAAAAAAGGCGGGGTGTAATCCAGTCCGAGCAAATTCCTTGCCTTGGTCTGCAGTTTATTGAGAAGGACTCTCAGGTCTTCTTTTTCCTTATCATCGAGGGCATCGAAAATCAGCGTGATTGAGCGTTCGGTAACCGTGTTTTCATAAATGTCCTTCCCTTTTTCAGTCAAAGCGATGTAAGAACGGGAATCTCCCGGTTTCTTGATTTTTTCTACCAGCCCTTTTTTTAACATCCTGTTGACGAGCGTCGTTACCGAGTTGAGTTCTCTGATGGAAACCTCTGCAATCTGATTTAACGTCATTAATTCTTTGCTGTTGGAAATCATATGCATGATTTTCACTTGCGACTGGCTCATGTTATATTGCCCGAGTTCCAGCTTGATGGCTTTCTGTATGGAATCACGGGTTGAGTCAAGCAACGCATTCAA
>CAZOGR010000005.1:0-4508 GCA_964579355.1 uncultured Dehalococcoidales bacterium
CTAATTACAAGGATAAGTATTCCAGCCTTCCCGTTTTCTCGAGTGAAGATGCAGTCAGATACTGGAAGGCTTCCAGAAGCGAGAATTTCGAAACTCCGTTAAACGGGGTTCTGTTATGCTACTCCCGCTACTTGATAGATTATGTTCAACTAAACTACGATGTAACTTCTTTTCGGTTTGTTTCAGGCCATTATCTTCATCTGTTTAATGAATATGATAGAAAAATCGGGATTATGGGGAATTTCGGTATCGGCGCTCCGGTAGCCGTGGCCGTACTTGAAGAACTCATCACATTGGGAATCCAGAAGTTCGTCTCTCTTGGTGTAGCCGGAACACTTCAGAAATATCTCAACATCGGGGATATCGTCATATGCAATAAAGCAATTCGTGACGAAGGAACATCCCATCATTATGTCAAATCAACGAAATATGCATCCGCTTCTCCCCTTCTTACAGAAGCAATGCAGGAAATTATGAAAAAGCGCCAATCAACTGTTTATACAGGAACTAGCTGGACAACAGATGCCCCTTACCGCGAAACCGCCGCTGAAGTACAACACTATCAAAATGAAGGTGTTTTAACTGTCGATATGGAAGCTTCGGCTTTGTTTGCGGTAGCTGAATTCCGAAGTGTGCACATGGGTTCGATATTTACCATCAGCGATTCACTGGCGGATTCCGGATGGAAACCGGCGTTTCGTTCGGAACTGACTGTACAAGGGCTGGAGACTATTCTAAAAGTAAGCCTTGAAGCATTAGCAGGACATCAATCCGCGTAACTGTTGATTATTCAATATTGAGAATTTGTTCCAGTACCGCCGCCACCCCGTCTTCATCGTTGCTTGCCGTTTCGTAGGCACATGACGCTTTTACTTCCGGGAATGCGTTATCCATTGCGACACCAAACCCGCAGGCAGTCAGCATATCGACGTCCGGTAAATCGTCACCGAACGCCACCGTATTTACCAGTGATTTGCCGACAGGTTCAAGCAGCCTCCGTAAAGCGGACGTCTTCGAAACGCCAGGGCTGGTGATATTGAGCAAAGGGCGCCACATCAGTGCCGGGACCATCGACATCGGCGTTTCCATTTTGTTTTTCAGCAACTCCATCAGGTCTATCACACTCCGGTCAATTCCGCCCAGAGCGATTTTACTCGGCTGCTTCTTTATGGATTCTTCGACGGAAAGTACCATATCAGGGGTTGCCGAGTTGCTCTTCCAGAGTGTCTCTGCACCAGCCGTCCAGTTGGCGCCGAACTCGAAGCCGTCAATCTCGATGGTTATTCTCAGATTCGGGTACGCAGCCAGCGATATCCCGAGGATTTCCCGGACGAAATCCTCCGGAATCGGTTCTTTGTAGTAGCCGGAAAGCGGTGGATTCCCGCCGGCGACCGCTCCGTTCATGACCGTATAGGAGACTCTTTCTCCCAGTCCTTCCGGCAAAACCCGGTGAAACAGGCGGGCTGGCCGGGAGGTAGCGAGGATGACCGGTATGCTGGAATCGATACACCGGTTGAGGGCAGCGAGGTTCCTCGGTGAAATCCGCTGCTCGCTGTTGAACAACGTACCGTCAAGGTCAAGCACGATTGCATCCGGTATTTTCTTGAATTCAGGTAATCTCATATCGTGGAATTATACCATGGGAAAGTACTTTTTTCGAAAGGAAAAGCCGGAAAACACCTGCGTAGACCTCATGCTAAAGGTGTGTTTACCGTGTTATAATAACCATGAGCTGCGTTGAAAAAGCGCAATAATCTTATATGTTTTTGGAGGCATAAATGACAGTCAGAATTGGTATTAACGGTTTTGGCCGGATTGGCCGGTGTGTGTTCAAACAGTGTATTGCCAGAGAAGGGCTTGAAGTTGTCGCAGTCAATGACCTTTCGGATATAGGTGACCTTGCTTATCTGTTGAAGTACGACTCCGTTCATGGCTGGTATCCGAGGAAAATTTCGAACGATGATTCGCATATCAAAGTTGGCGACCATTCTGTTTCATTCACGTCTATCTCAGACCCATCGAAAATCCCCTGGAAAGAAGCCGGGGCCGATGTCGTCATCGAAAGCACCGGTGCTTTTCGTACCCGTACAAAAGCTGCCGGCCACCTCGAAGGCGGCGCGAAAAGAGTCATCATCTCAGCACCCTCGGATGATGCCGACCTGGTACTTGTCCTCGGCGTCAACGATAAGATGTATGACCCGGATAAGCATCAGATTATTTCTCTCGCTTCCTGCACGACTAACAGCCTGGCGCCGGTAGCAAAGGTACTGAACGATTCATTCGGAATCGAAAACCTGATGTTCACCACCATTCATGCTTACACTTCGAGCCAGTCACTCATGGATACGCCTGCCCGGCACCGCCGGAGAGGCAGGGCCGCCGCAGTATCGATTATCCCGACCACGACCGGCGCCGCCAGCGCCGTCGAAAAAGTGCTGCCGGAACTGACCGGAAGGACAACCGGTATCGCCATGAGAGTCCCGGTGCCTGACGGATCGATAACCGATATCGTAGCGACCGTCAAGAGAGATGTTACCGCTGATGAAGTCAATACCGCCATGATACAGGCTTCGAGACGTCCGGAACTTAAAAACATCCTCAGGGTCAGCGATGAAGCGCTCGTTTCCCGCGATATCATCGGCGACTTTCATTCGGCTATCATCGATATCGAAAACACCACCGTCTTACGGAAACGTATCGTCAAACTACTTTCCTGGTACGATAACGAGTGGGGTTATTCGTCAAGGCTGGTTGATTTCGCGACCCGCGCTGCCGGTACCCTCATCTAATACTCGCAGACACCGAAACGGGGCATGAGTCCAGAGTGACTCATGCCCCGCCTTTTTTGTTGTCCCCGGTTACTGATAAACGCCGTATTCTTTCGTGAAGTCTATCATGACATGAATGTTCTCAGCGGTTCCCTCGTCCGGTACCACCCTCGGGCAAACCAGTAACCCGCCGCCTTTCCCCACCACATCGATGAGAGTTCTCAGGTAATTCTTTACGTCATCAGCCGTTCCCGCCCTGAGTAACGTTGCGGGAACGTTACCGCGGATACACATGGTGTCTTTCAACACTTCTTTCGCTTTGAAAATATCGGTGGTATCGAAATGCCCGAGTACTTTACCCGGCGGCAGTTCGGCGAGATATTCAAGCCGCTGCGTCCAGTTACCTTCAAAGAATATCCCCGGTACCCAGCCTTTATCAACGATTGCCAGAATTACCGCTTTCAGCCCCGGCCAGTAGAATTCCTCGAACTGTTTCAATGACATGAACCCGTCTGACCCCCGGTGCAGAGCCATGAACACTCTCGGATTATCATTCCGCTGGGGTAAGGCTTTGATTCTCTCCAGCGTCTTTTCCAGGATTTCGTCATGGGCTTTCATGAGCTTATCCGGTTGCCGGAACATGTCGAGCATGGCGCCGGTCATTCCCCTGATATTGTCGGAAATGACATCGAAAGGCGCCCCGCCGGGACCCATGCCCGTCATCGGGAATCCGAGTTCCTGGATTTCCTTATCGAACGCAATCATCTTGTCAAAATAGGTATCAAGCTCTTTCCCTGCTTTCTGAAGCATGGTAATACTCTCGGCTATTTCCGGACGGGCAAGGGCGCGGGCTAACGTCATGACGCCCTGGAATCCGTATCCGAGCTCGGACAGGTTCGGTAAGTTCCTGAACGGTTCCATGGTACCGCTCAAACGGGGATAGTACGTCCGGAGCATATAGTCGGCCCGGTCGTTGAAATACTTCCCGTATTCGTCCCCTTTCATCCATTCGCCTTCGACCGCCTGGTGCCCTGAAGTGTCCGGGAGATTATACCCGGGCCATCTCATCGAACGGGGCTCGAGGTACTCCATCGCCAGTCCCGGAGAAATACCCTGCACATGGCACAGGGCATCCGGCTCGAAATCAAGGATAGTCTTTTTCGTCGCCGCCAGCCAGGTATCGAAATCATAGTATGCAGGCTTGCATGTCACTCCGGTATACTTGGCAGGAAAATAGCCGAACGACATTTCGACAGGTACCCGGTCGGGTATTTTTAACTGAATAGCGTCGCTGACTCTCTTCTCCCGTTCTCTGAACAGCTCTTCTTTACTTTTTTCTTCCAACCTTTCTGACCTCCGGTAGTTACTATGCCAAGTCTACCATTTCGAACCTACTTTTGCCACACGCCGTGGCCTCTCCTTCGTAAAGCTTCAGCCATAGCTTTCTCCATCCTGACTGCTTTCCGGTATGACATCGGATTGAACCTTTCGTATATCTCAGGAACAAGATGGGCACCATACTTGTGGGCTATCCGGCTGGATTTATAGTTCTTCTTATGGTTTGCGAACCTCTTTTCCGGCCATAATCCGGTCATGCCGACGTAATAACACGGGATAAACGGATTGAAGCCCCGGTTTGCTTCGCAGAACTTCCTGTTTCTGACTACCGAAGGCGAAAGTTCGATAACATAGATGGAATAGTGATGTTTGACCTGGTTCATCGTTTTCCCCGTAAGAGAT
>CAZOGR010000005.1:4608-26936 GCA_964579355.1 uncultured Dehalococcoidales bacterium
AACATAGATGGAATAGTGATGTTTGACCTGGTTCATCGTTTTCCCCGTAAGAGATGTATCCTCTGTCGCAAATGTAAGGATACCGTGACCGTTTCAGAAAAGCAACGCCATTATACCTCGTAGGGTTGATAGAATGAAAAGAGAGCCGGCCAATGGCCGGCTCTCCCGATGTGAATTCACTGTTTTGTTTTCTTAAATCTTATTGTGCGCCGTGAACCAGGACATCGACGACCGACGGATCGGCCAGCGTGCTGGTATCACCGAGATTCTTGACATCGCCGGCGGCAATCTTGGTAAGAATTCTTCTCATAATCTTACCGCTTCGTGTCTTCGGCAGCGCATCGGCAAACTGAATCTTATCAGGTGTTGCGATAGGGCCGATTTCCTTGCGGACATGAGCTACCAGTTCTTTCTTCAGGGCATCGGTGCCATCGACTCCCGCATTCAGCGTGACGTAGGCATAGATACCCTGGCCTTTGATTTCATGAGGCATGCCGACAACCGCGGCTTCGGCAACCTTCGCATGAGAAACCAGGGCACTTTCGACTTCAGCCGTTCCCAGCCGATGTCCGGAAACATTGATAACGTCGTCGATACGACCCATCAGCCAATAGTAACCTTCCGGATCTTTCCTTGCGCCGTCACCAGTCGTGTAAACGCCTTTATACTGAACGAAGTAGGTATTCTTGAATCGTTCGGCATCGCCGTAAACGGTTCTCATCAGTCCCGGCCAGGGTTTTTTGATAACGAGGTAACCGCCTTCGTTAATATCGGCTTCGGAGCCGTCTTCTCTCAGGATAGCCGGAGCGATGCCGAAGAACGGAACGGTCGCCGAGCCGGGTTTGATGGGAGTTGCTCCCGGGAACGGGGTGATGAGGAATCCGCCGGTTTCTGTCTGCCAGTAGGTATCGACAATCGGGCAGCGGCTCTTTCCGATTACTTCGTAGTACCACATCCAGGCTTCGGGGTTAATCGGTTCGCCGACCGAGCCGAGGATTTTCAGTGAGCTCATGTCATGTTTGTTCGGCCAGTCGTTTCCTTCCCTCATGATTGAGCGGAGAGCCGTCGGAGCGGTGTAGAAAATGTTAACGCGGTATTTCTCGATGATATCCCAGAACCTGTCCGGTTTCGGATAGTTGGGAACGCCTTCGAACATGATGCTGGTCGCGCCCTGTCCCAGAGGTCCGTAAACGATATAGCTGTGTCCGGTGACCCAGCCTATATCAGCGGTGCACCAGAACGTGTCTTCTTCCTTGACATCGAAAACCCATTTGAAGGTTAACATGGTATACAGCAGGTAGCCTGCCTGGGTGTGAAGCACACCCTTGGGTTTTCCGGTGCTGCCGCTGGTGTAAAGAATGAACAGCGGGTCTTCCGCATCCATCCATTCGGGTTCGCAAATCGAGCTGATATCATCAGCCTTCATCTCCGCATCCCAGGAATATTCGAGACCTTCCTTTAGATTCATTTCAATATTGCAGCGGTTAACGACGATTACTGTTTTAACATCCGGGCACTGAGCCAGAGCGGCGTCAGCATTGCCTTTGCTGTTGATGACCTTGCCGGCGCGATAGTAACCATCGACGCAAATGAGAACCTTCGATTTGCAGTCGATAATTCTGTCCCTGAGAGCATCTGCGCTGAATCCGCCGAATACGATGCTGTGAATGGCACCGATTCTGGCGCAGGCCAGCATGGCGATGGGCAATTCGAGAATCATCGGCAGGTAGATAGAGACTCTGTCTCCCTTTTTAACGCCGTGTTTCTTCAAGACATTGGCGAACCGGCATACTTCGGTAAGAAGCTGCTGGTAGGTGAGTGTCCTGGTTTCGCCATCATCACCTTCCCATAATAAAGCTGCCTTATTTTTTCGCCAGGTTTTCACCTGTCTGTCAAGGCAGTTATAGCTGACGTTCAGTTTACCGCCGACAAACCACTGGTGTTTGGCATTAGTGAAATCTTCGACAAGGACCTGGTCCCATTTCTTGAACCAGTCGATTTCTTTTTCGGCCAGTTCTCCCCAGAACTCTTCCGGTTCGTTGATTGATTTCTCGTACATCTGGCGGTATTCGTCCAGACTTTTGATGTGAGCTTTCTCGGTAAGCTCCTTGGGAGGATAAAAAACTCTATCCTCTGCCATCATCGAGGTAATCTTGTTATCCTGCGACATGCAAACAAATCTCCTCTAACAATATTTTTTGGGGTAGTACAGGCATGATTTCACAGCCATGCTTCACCCACGCTATTCCCCTATCTATATTACCCTTTATCGAATTTGACTCCACCCGTTACAACACTCTTTTTGCGAACAATATTCACGCCGGATAACTAAGTGATATCGCAGAATATCCGGGTAATCTAGGATTTTTATCCCGGTAAATACACATGAGGGTATATACTGAAAAGCAACCACTATTTTGTTTACTGCCTTTCTTGATTGATTCGCTTTTCAGTGCTATTCTTATAGGTGAGTTAAAAAATGGATAATATTAATATTTTATTAGCGGAAGACCACGTTATTACACGCGAGGGTATACGGAAACTACTCGAAGACGAACAGGGATTTTCGGTTGTGGGTGAAACCGGAAACGGTAACGAAGCTGTCCGTCTGGCTGAGGAATTGAAGCCGGATATCATACTGCTGGACATTGCCATGCCCATCCTCAACGGCATCGAAGCGACCAAGCGAATCAAAGCCAGCAACCCGGGTATCGCTATTCTCATCCTCAGCGCTTACAATGATGACGAGTATGTATTTGCTCTGCTGAAAGCCGGCGCCGCCGGTTATTTGATGAAAAATGTCAGCGGTGACGAACTCATCAACGCCATCCGGGCTGTCAGTAAAGGCGAACCGGTACTCGACCCGACGATTGCCCGGAAAGTCATCAACTATTTTACCGCTCCCGGTGAAATCCAAACCGTCGAAAAACCCTCCAAGCAACTCAGCAGCCGGGAAACCGCCATTATCAAGCTGGCGGCGACCGGTATGACCAACAAGGATATCGCCAACAAGCTCCATCTCAGCAACAGAACCATCGAAGGCCATATGAGGACGATTTTCAATAAACTCGGCGTCGGTTCCCGGACCGAGGCAGTTCTCTACGGGCTTCAGAAAGGCTGGTTCACCCTCGAAGAACTCATCTGATTCCCTGATGGCGGATAACAGGAATATAACATGAGCCCGAGATTACCGGATTCTCCCATGATTGCAAGACTTATCGATGGCCTTTCCATTCCTGCCTTCGTCATTGATAAAAACCACACTATCCTCTACTGGAACACTGCCATGGAACTCCTCTCCGGTGTTCCGAAAAACCGTGTCACCGGCACCAGCGAAACATGGCTCGGTTTTTATCGGGACGAGCGCCCGACGCTGGTCGATTTGATAGTCGATGAAGTACCGCTGGGAGAAATCGAGACCCTCTATCCGAAAACCTGCTCCCAGTCCAGCATTATCCCCGGAGCGCTTGAAGCGGATACCCAGGTTCAGGATATTTTCGGGAATGTGAAATGGCTCCATATTACCGCCAGTCCGATTACCGATGCTGAAAACGGCATCGTTGGCGCCATCGAGACCCTCGAAGATATCTCAGATAAAAAACATGTCGAAGACGCTCTCTCCGAATCCGAGAAAAGTTACCGGGCTTTGTTCGAAAGCGCCTACGACGCCATCTGGGTTCACGACATGAACGGCTGTATTCTTACCGCCAATGAAGCCCTTTCCGAGCTTTGTGGCTACCCGGTACAGGAAATGATTGGCATGAGCGTCAAGGACTTCATCTGCGGGGAAAACGATATCGCCGTTGCCCGGAATGTCAAGCGGAAACTGCTCGACGGAGGGCGCATCGAGGCTCCCTATGAAATGACCCTTCTTCGTAAAGATGGCTCGAAACTGCACACCAAGGTCACAACCAACCTGGTCAACGTAAAGGCCGATTTACAGGCGTTTCAGAATACCGCCCGGGATGTTACTCGTGAAAAACAGATTGATGAAAGCTTCCGCTATTACCTCCAGCAGATAACCCGCGCCCAGGAAGAAGAGAGAAAGCGTATCGCCCGGGAACTCCATGACGATACTGCCCAGCGACTGCTTTCCCTGTCCCGCCAGATAGACAATTTCGTTCGAAATGAACGGGATATTCCTTCCCACCACCTCACCTTTCTGAAAACCCTCCAGGAACAACTGAACGATGGCGTACAGGCGGTTCATCGTTATGCCCAGGATTTACGACCTTCTCTCCTCGACGACCTTGGTCTGATGGCCGCCCTCAGATCGTACGCGAAACGGGCTCGCGATTATGATGATATGGTTATCAACCTGAAGGTCAAGGGAAAAGAACGGCGCCTGCCCTCGGAAATTGAAATGCTCGTCTACCGGGTGATTCAGGAGGCGCTCAACAACGTCTGGAAGCACGCCAAAGCAACCATCATTCAACTGGATATCAGCTTCGAAGACCGGCAGATAAACGTTACGGTTGCGGATAATGGTAAAGGGTTTAAAATGTCTGAAACGCTCCATTCGAAGCCGCACTCGGGGAAGCTGGGCATCATCGGCATGCAGGAACGTGCCCGCCTCCTGAACGGCCAACTCGAATTCGAATCTTCACCCGGAAAAGGCACTGTTGTCCGACTCACCGTTCCCTGCTAACAAAAAGGTTGAATATATTCTTTCCTTCCTGACGCAGTATCCTTCATTTCCTAGTATTTCGAAGCGCCGATTTGTTCCATTTTCCCGGTAACCATGTATACAATTCTCTCACAGATATTGGTCACCCGGTCACCGCTTCGTTCCAGATTATGCCCGACCCATATCAACCTGGTCGCTCTCGTTATCGTCTTCGGGTCCTCCAGCATAAAGCTAATCAATTCCCGGAAAATCTGGTCGTAAAGATTATCGATTTCATCGTCCTCCAGAGCTATCTGCCGGGCCGCTTCGCTGTCATGTTTTATCATCGCTTCCAGTGTCCGGTTCAGCATGTCGGCTGCCTTTTCGGCCATCCTGGGAATATCGATAAGGGGTTTCAGAGGAGGTTCATCGCCAATCATAATGACAATTCTGGCAATCCCGTCAGCATGGTCGCCTATTCGTTCAACCTCGCTGATGATATTCAAAATCGAGATGATAGTCCGTAAATCGCTGGCCATCGGCTGTTGCGTCGCTATCAACTGGATACACTTTTCCTCAATCGCAAATCGCTTTTTGTCTATCTTGTCGTCATCTTTTATTATCTGGTGCGCCAACTCCAGATCTCTCTCTTTCAGAGCGTTTACTGACTGTAGAATCGCCTTTTCAACCATTCTCCCCATCAGAATGACCTCATTTTGAATATCCCGCAACTGCCGGTGAAATACCGTTCTGATTTCCATTTTCGTCCCTTCCTCCTTTTACCCGAAACGCCCCGTTATGTAATCTTCAGTTCGTTTATCTTTAGGATTCGTAAAGATTTGACTCGTATTGCCAAACTCGACCAGCACGCCCGCCCTGTCTTCTTCCATCATCATAAAAGCCGCCATATCGGAAGCCCTGGCCGCTTGCTGCATGTTATGGGTAACAATGACGATAGTATACTTTTCTACCAGACTTCTCATCAGATCCTCAATTTTCAGGGTCGCAACCGGGTCGAGAGCACTGCACGGTTCGTCCATTAAGATAACTTCCGGTTCTATCGCCAGCACCCTGGCAATGCACAGCCGCTGCTGCTGCCCGCCCGACAATGACATGCCGGACTGCTGTAGTTTGTCTTTCACGTCATCCCATAAAGCCGCCTGGGCAAGGCTTCGTTCGACAATTTCATCGAGCGTTCCCCGGTTCCTGATGCCATGCCGCCGCGGGCCGAACGCCACGTTATCGTAAATCGACATTGGAAAAGGATTCGGTTTCTGAAATACCATGCCGACCCTTTTCCGCAGTTCGACGACATCGATACCCCGTTCATATATATTGATATTTTCGAATTCGACGCTGCCTTCGACACGACAGCCGTGGATAAGGTCGTTCATCCGGTTTAAAAGGCGAATCATCGACGATTTACCGCATCCCGACGGCCCGATAATTGATGTAATGGTACACTGCTTTATCTCCAGAGATATGTTTCTTAAAGCTTGAAATTCGCCGTAATACAGGTTCACTTCATTCATGCGTAATTTAACCGGTGCCGAACTGATACCGTTTATAGTACCGCTGTCCGTTTCGTTTGTCTCTACTTCTATTGCCATGCATTTCACCTCGCCGATTTCTGACTTTTTACTCGAATAATAGCCACGAATATGTTGAAAACAAGCACCATCGTTATCAGTACCGTGGCAACTCCCCACATCAGCTCTTTCGGTATGCCCGGAACATGAGCTGAAACGGTGTACAGGTGGTACGGCAATGCCATGAAGCTGTCAAAGGGCGAAGAAGGTAACCCGGAACGAATAAACGCCGCCCCGACGACAATAATCGGAGCTGTCTCACCGGCAGCCCGGCTCATCGCCAGGATTGCCCCGGTTAAAATTCCCGGAAACGCCTGAGGCAGAACAATGTGCCGGATTGTCTGCCACTTCGATACCCCGATAGCCAGTGACCCTTCTCTCAGCTCTCTCGGTACTGCCACAATCGCCTCCCGGGACGTAGTGATGGTCATCGCCAGTGCCTGCGCCGCGAGGGTTAAACTGGCCGCCAGCAGTGACATACCCATGTTGAATGTCAGGACAAACACCGCCAGCCCGAACAGGCCGAAAACGATGCTCGGTACACCCGCAAGGTTCATTATCGCCATGTTGATAACCCGGGTCAGCCAGTTATCCCTGGCATACTCACTGAGGAAAACCCCGGCCAGCACTCCTACCGGCAAGGCGAACAGAATCGTTCCCAGCATCAGGTAAACCGTTCCGACGATTGCCGGGAAAATACCGCCGGCTTTCCCTGCCTGCGACGGCGCCTGAGTCAAGAATTCCCAGCTTATTACGCTATAGCCGTTGGTAACCATATAGATGATGATGAAAATAATCGGTATCACCACTATCAGCACAGCCAGCACCAGCATAATCATGGCAAATCGCTGGGTCATGTACCGTGAACGGTAATTCGTTAAAACAGCCATCACTTATCCCCTCGAAAACTTTCGTTTTTGAGCGTTCATGACCCGGGCAGCAATAAGGTTAACGAACAGCGTAATAATAAACAACAGCAGCCCTATCGCAAAGAGGGCATGGTATTGCGGACCGCCCCGAACTGCATTCCCGATGCCGGAAGCTATCGCTGCGGTCATCGGCATCATCGGTTCGAATGGTGAACTCGGCACCGCCAGCGCCCCTCCCGCAACCATCAGGACGGTCATCGTCTCGCCGATTGCACGGCCGACGCCCAGGATGATGGCAGCGGAAATTCCGGACAATGCCGAAGGAACACAGACATGCCAAATCATTTCCCACTTCGTGCTGCCAAGTGCCAGTGCCGCCTGCCTGAATTCGTCGGGCACCGCTTTCAAAGCATCCTCGGAAACACTGACGATTATCGGCAGACTCATCATCGCCAGCATGATTCCGGCGGTAAAACCGGTCAGGCCGGTGTTCAGATTGAAGGCGTTTTGTATCCAGGGAGACAGGAGAATCAAACCGATAAACCCGATAACCACGGAAGGAAACCCTGAAAGAAGCTCGACCAGTGGTTTTATGATTTGAGCGACTTTTTTCGGGGCTATTTCAGCCAGGTAAATAGCCGCCCCGACGCCAATCGGAACGGCCAGCAGCGTCGACAGCGCCGTTACCCATACCGTGGCGATAAAAAAGGAGGCGATGCCGAACACCGGAGGTTCCGATACCGGGTACCACTTCGTGCCGAACAGAAAGCTGAAAACAGGAGTTTCGACGAGAGCCGGAATCCCCTGCTGCAAGAGGATAAAAAATACGCCTGTCAGCACGATAATCGCAAGTATGCCGTTGAGTACTATGAACTTCTCGATAAAGTATTCCTGCCAGCGGCCTCTTGTCCGGAGTTTCTCTGTTCGAACGCCTGCAATGGGAAGAGTCTGTACCGCCATCCTTCAGCCTTTCGTCTATCCTTTTTTCCTTGCCTGCCGGAAATAGACCCGCTGCCCGGCCGGTAGCCGGGCAGCGAAGAAGTGCTATTTTTAGTTAACCGGGACGAACCCCGCCTGCTTGACCAGTTCCTGGCCTTCTGCCGAGAGAGCGTAATCGATGAAGGCTTTAATAAGGCCTTCCGGTTCGCCATCAGTGTAATAGAACAGTCCGCGGGAAATCGGGTAGGTGTTGTTGAGAGCTGTCTCCAAACTCGGTAATACCGGAGTATCCGTAGCGGTCTTTTTTATACCGACCGCCTTGACTGTGCTGTCCATATACCCAAGACCGATATAGAAGATAGCGTTGGGATTCTGTCCGACCTGGGTAACGCCGGTAGAGGTTGACGGCAGAAGCTGCACCGAACCGCCGTATTCAAGAGAGGTGTCTTTCGTCGGAAGCCCATCCATATGAACGATAGCTTCCTTGAAGTAGACATGCGTCCCGGAGTTGGTGTCCCGTGATAACGCGACTATCGGAGCGTCATTGCCGCCGACCTCGTTCCAGTTCGTTATCGCCCCGGTGTAAATCCCGGAAATCTGTTCGATAGTCAGTGACGATACCGGATTCGAAGGATGAACCACCACCGCCAGGGCATCGGTCGCCACCCGGATTTCATGGATTTCGACCCCGTTGTCTTTGCCCTGTTCGATTTCTGATTCCCGTATCGGACGGGATGACTGGCAGATATCGGTCGTTTTGTTGAGGATAGCAGCGATTCCCGCTCCGGAACCGGGGCCGGAAACCGAGATGTTAACCTTTTCGTTCTGTTTCATGAATTCTTCCGCGAACAGTGTCGTAACAGGCGTAACCGTGTTGGAGCCGGTGATATCGAGGGCGCCGCTTAGCCCGGTCTCCTCGGTATCTCCCTTGTCGTTCTCGCAGCCGGTTATCCCGAACAGCATCAGTCCGGCGAGGGCGAGCGCCGCTACAGCGGTAAGTTTCTTAAGAGAAATGTTTCTGATTGTTTTCAAACTTCTCACTCCTTTTTTATTCCGATACTGCCGTGGGTAAACGTCACCCGATACAGTATCTTCACTATCAGAATAACCGATGAGATTTAAGAGAAGTTTAAAGCTATGTTAAGAATGGGTTAAAAATGAAAAGCAGAAAAGAGGATTAGCCGACCGGTAAACTGAAGGTAAACGTCGAGCCTTTTCCTTCGACACTCCTGACACTGATAGCGCCGTTGTGCGCTTCAATGACATGTTTGGCAATCGCAAGGCCCAGCCCGGTTCCTCCGCCTGAGCGCGCCCTGTCCGCCATGTAAAATCGTTCGAATATGTGGGGCAGGTCTTTTTCAGCGATGCCGATGCCATTATCGATAACATCGACATGCACCATGCTGTTCTCATATCTCACAGCCGCGGTAACTGTTCCTCCTTCATGGGAAAACTTTACCGCGTTATGGAGCAGATTGACCGTCACCTGTCTGATGCGTTCCCGGTCAGCTATCGGTTCAGGCAGGCTGTCACCTTTTTTCAGTACGACTTTGATATGTGCTCTTTCCGCCACCGGAAGTATCTGGTTGACGACTTCCTCAACGAGCAGGTTGATATCGAGTTTTTCTTTTTTCAACTCCTCTTTCCCGGTTTCGATACGGGAGAGTTCCGTCAGTTCGGTGACCAGTTGGGTAAGCCGGTCGACCTCCCCGGCAATCCGGGAGAGGAAATCCAGTGCGTCCTTTTTTTCGTCGATTGCCCCGTCCTGCAGGGTTTCAACCATCGCTTTTATACCGGCCAGCGGCGTTCGGAAATCGTGCGAGATATTGCCAATCAGTTCGCGCCGCATTGTCTGCAACGAGTGTACTTCTGTCAGGTCCTGAATCAGCAGGAGAACCCCGACCAGCCGGTGTTCTTTAACCGGCACCCCGAGAACCCGGAGATAGCGTTTATAGTGGCTTGATTCGAAATGGGCAATCTGTTCTTCGCCGGTTGCCAGGCAATCCTGCAGCACATCGCTGACTTCGTGGTCGGAGATTATTTCGATGAGCGGCAGGTTGTTTATCGTTTTGTTTTTCAGCTTGAAGATGGAAACGGCTGCCCGGTTGGCGGTCAGTACTCTACCTTCCCTGTCCGTCATTATAACGCCATCAGCCATATTATCTAATATTCCCGTCAGCCTGGTTCGCTCCAGGGAAACGGTCTCTATTATTTCCGAAAGCCGGGCCGACATCCGGTTAAACGAACGAGCAAGTTTATTCGTCTCATTCAATGAACCAACATGGATTTTCTGGTTCAGATCACCTGAAGCCATTCGGGTGGCCGCTTCCGTCAGTTCCCGTAACGGCTTCGTTATCAACCGGGAGAGTAACCAGGCGAACACAATAACCAGTGCTACTGCCGCCGCTATCGCAATGACGACAATGGTAATGACGTTTCCCGTCATCCGCTCGATATCATCGAGCGGAAGCGATACCCTGACGGCGCCGATTATTTCTCCTTCGGAAACAATCGGTATGGCGACATACATCATGCTGTATCCCAGCGTAACACTGTACCGGGTACTTTCACCGTAACCACCGGACAGGGCTTCTTTAAACTCAGGTCGGGAAGCGTGGTTTTCCATGACTGAAATGTCTTCCTCAGAATCACCGATTACCCGTCCGGTACTATCTATGACCGTGATTCGTTCATCGACCGGTTTTCCGATTCTGTAGATAGCTGATTCCAGGTTGATATGTATGGCCGAATCCGCCAGAGAAAGCAGAACGGTTTCCCTGACCATTAAAGCCTGGTTTTTCAAATTCCGGCGCATGTTATCAATCTGGATATCACGCACGGTATCGGTTAGGAAAACTCCGAGTATCGCCATCACTACAACGACAATCAGCGTGAAAAAAAAGGTAATCCGCCACTGAATGCTTCTCACCACAACTACCCCGCCATTTTATAACCGACTCCGCGAACCGTCAGAATACGCTCGGGACTGGAAGGGTCGGTTTCAACTTTCTGACGCAGCCACCGGATATGCACGTCGACCGTTCTCGTGTCGCCGGTATAGTCGTAACCCCAGACTTTTTCGAGCAATTGCTCCCTTGAAAACACCAGCCCTTTATTCGACGCCAGGAATACCAGCAATTCATATTCTTTCGGAGTCATGTCGATTTCCCTGCCGTCAAGCGTTACCCGGTGCCGGCCTGTATCGATTTCAAGTAAATCGGCTTTCAGGATGATTTCTGGTTTCTCTGGCTGGGTACTGTATGCCCTGTTTCGCCGCAGCATTGCCCGTATCCGGGCAATCAGCTCTCTCAGGCTGAACGGTTTCGTCATGTAGTCGTCGGCGCCGATTTCCAACCCGACTATTTTATCGATTTCCTCGTTCTTCGCGGTCAGCATCAGTATCGGCATGGTCATATCCTTCCTCAGGATGCGGCACACTTCCAGACCGTTTAACCCGGGTAACATTATGTCCAGTATCAGCAAGTCCGGATTCTCTTTCCGGGCCAGTTCGACGGCTTCGTTTCCGTTCAGGGCTTTCACAACCCGATACTGTTCCCGACGCAGGTTGTACTCCAGCGTATCGAGCAGGTTCCGGTCATCTTCAACAATCATTATCTTGTATTCTGTCATTCTGTCTGCCTATTTGTAGTATATAAGGGTGATATATCTTTTGTAAACGAACTTTAGTGGTTGAATTTCACGGGTAAGAATGGTAACATTTGAAAGTATTTGATAACAAACGGACATGAGTATGGTCAACTGGCAGATAACAGCGAAAACGATATACTGCGACGCGGTCCGCGATGAAGTGACGATTATCATTAAGAAAGACTGGTCGGTCAATTGTACCGGTTTCACCGGCGCTCATGGTACGTCTGCTCCCTCGAAAGGAAAATCTTCCTGCGAAGGGCTTGGATGTCCAAGAGTGCTCCGTTATAAAGAATCGCTGATGCAGGAAGAAAAGGCATAATCCCGGATGATTAACGAAAATAAACATCCGATAATCGAAATCGAAAATCTTTCTCTTTCGTTCGGCGGTGTAAAGGCGCTCAGTGATATTAACGTCACCATTAACAATAAGGAGCTCTTCGCCATTATCGGCCCCAACGGCGCCGGAAAAACCTGCCTGCTGAACAGCATCAACGGCTTTTATAAACCGCAGCAGGGAGAAATCCGGTTTAATGGCCAGAATATCATCAGGATTCGGCCGGATAAAGCTGCCAAACTCGGTCTTGCCCGGACATTTCAGAACATCGAGCTGTATACCGGGTTGAGCACCCTCGATAATATCATGGCTGCCCGCCACATCTTCATGAAACAGAACGCTCTTACCGGCGGTATGTATTTCGGCCCGGCTCACAAAGAAGAGATTCACCACCGGAAAATGGTCGAAGATATCATCGATTTCCTGGAAATCGAACCGATTCGCCAGAAGGTCGTCGGAACCCTCCCCTACGGCATGAGAAAAAGAGTCGAGCTCGGACGGGCACTCGCCCTCGAACCGAAAGTACTCCTGCTTGACGAACCGATGGCCGGCATGAACCTGGAAGAAAAAGAAGATATCGCCCGCTTCATCGTCGATATCTTCGAAGGCCAGGGAGATACGTATCCGGATACGGCAGTGCTGCGGGACGGCGTCGAATGCATCATCCTCGTCGAGCATGACATGGGCGTTGTTATGGATTTGGCAGACAGAATAGCTGTGCTCGATTTTGGAAAGAAAATCGCCGAAGGTACGCCGGAAGAAATTAAAACCAACCCTGATGTCATCGCTGCTTACCTCGGCGAACAAAAATAGACGAAAAAGTTAGTCCCACTTCCGTTCGTCGATGATTCCCTGCCGCCCCTCCCCGATTAAACCAGGTTCGACATAGTCGATTCTATCGATTCTGATTCGGCAGACATCCTGGAATCGGCTGTTCAATCGTTCCGAAAGGCTATCTTCATCGACGGCTGTATCATTCAGTTCGGCTTTCAGTACCAGTTCGTCCCGCTGGTTCCTTCTGCCTACGATGAGCTGGTATCTCGAAATACATCCGGTACCGAAAATCACCTGTTCCGCCTGTTTCGCTACCACGAACATCCCTCGCACTTTGACCGCATCGCCGGTGCGGCCGATTATTCCAGTCAGCTTATAAGACGTCCTGCCGCAGGCGCACGGCTCGTCCGTATACGAAGACAGGTCTCCGGTACCGAAGCGTAACAGCCCCCAGTCGATATTGTATACCGGCGTCACCACGACTTCACCAATTTCACCCGGCCTGCACTGCTTGCCGGTTTCCGGGTCGATTACCTCAATAATGTAATCATCCATGAAATGCATGCCGGTTTTTTCCCGGCATTCATAAGCAATACAACCTCCCGGCTCGGTCACCGCATACGCCTGATACGTGTCTATTCCATGCTCCCCTTCGAAAACCTTCCGCAGTGAAGGCGAGAGCATCTCTCCGGTAAACCAGGCTTTTTGTACGACCAGGTCTTTCCTGAAATCGAGGCCGAGTTCACTTGTTCGGTGAATAATCGTGCTGAGGAAACTCGGTGTTCCGACGAAACCCGTGACTTTTATATCTTTCATTATCTGGACCTGCATGTCGGTATTGCCGGTCCCGGCAACGACTACTGTCGCTCCGCAATCCCTGAGACCTTCATGGAACAAGATACCTGCCGGCGACAGGTGATAGGTAAAGGTGTTGATGGCAATATCGCCTTTCCTGAACCCGGCCGCCCAGAAACTGCGGGCAAAGAACCGGACGTTCGAGGGCTGAATCTCGTAGACTGGGCCTGGCGAAACAAATATCCTTTCGACATCTTCACCGGGGATTGTCACGACTCCCCCGAACGGAGGATTCGCTTTCTGCATCTCGATAAGGTCGGTTTTCCGGAGTACCGGCAGTTTTTCGATATCCCCGACCGTTGTAATCATATCGGGATTCACTCCCGCTTCATCAAGGCGTTTTCTCATCACCGCGGAATTCCGGTACGTATTCCGCACCACTCGCGACAGTTTCTCGTTGAAATACGCTTCGCGGTCGTCGCGGGACATCGTCTCCAGGTCGTCGAAATACTCGTCGTTTCTTTTTCCGGAATTTACAGCCATCTCTTTCGCCTCTTGTAATGTTTCACTTCCCGGTAACTCTTTTTCTCGCCGACGGCGGAAAGCCCCATGTAGAATTCTTTCACGTCTTCATTATTGCGGAGGAAGTCGGCCGTGCCGTCAAGCACCACTCTCCCGTTCTCCATGACGTAACCGTAATGGGCAATGCTCAGCGCCACCCTCACGTTCTGTTCCACCAGTAATACCGATGTTTTCTGCTCTGTGTTAAATCGTTTGATAATGTTGTAGATTTCTTCTACCATCAGCGGCGCCAGGCCGAGTGACGGCTCGTCAAGCATCATCAGGTTCGGCGAAGCCATCATCGCCCGGCCGATGACCAGCATCTGTTGTTCTCCTCCGGAAAGGTACCCGGCAATGTTATGCCGCAACTGTTTCAATCGGGGGAAATATTCATATACCATGTCGAGGTCGCGTTTGACACCGGTCCTGTCCCGCCGGTTGTAAGCGCCAACCATCAGGTTTTCCTCGGTATTCAGGTGTTCGAAGACACGCCTCCCCTCGAGCGCTTGGATAATGCCCAGTTTGCCGATTTGTTCAGCGCTTCTTTTATCGATACGTTCTCCGTTCCACTCGATGCTGCCGTCGGTCACTTCACCTTCCTCGATATGGAGCAGGCCGGATATCGCTTTGAGCGTCGTACTCTTGCCCGCTCCGTTCGCCCCGAGCAGTGCTACTATCAGGCCTTCTTCCACATTGAGTGAGACACCGTGGAGAACACGGACAACGTTCAGGTAGGTGACCTCGATGTTATTCAGTTTCAGCATATGACCATTTCTCCCGGCGGGGGCGCCGGGCCTGGCGCCCCCGCCGCCTGTTACTAGTTAAATGAATAGGGAATAAGCGGAGCTTCGACCCAGTCGGTCACCGGGACTATTTCACCGTCCTGTACCTGGAATACGCGTACCGACTTGGCAAGTCGGTTATCGCCTTCGACATAGGTAACCGGGCCATGCAGGCCGCCGGGGTTGAAATTCTTCAGCTTCTTAAAGCCGTACTCTTCGACAATCTGAGGGGTCAGTTTAACATGATTCGCCTCAGCATATTCAATCGCATTCTTTAAAATTTCGGCGACTATCAGTGATTCCGCCCAGCAGGAGATGTAGTCCATGTTTCCGTAACTTTCCGGGTGATTCTCCTTGCAGTATTCGGTCATTTTCGCCATCGCCGGGACATTGTCGCCCCAGTTGACGGTAGGATAGACGCCATAGACGCCTTCGGCATCATCCCCGGCAAGTTCAACCAGCTTGCTGGTGAAACTGGCGTGGCCGCAGGCAATCTCTATACCAGGATACAGGCCGAGTTCGACGGCATTCTTGACGATAATCGAGGTAGGCTGGGGAGTACTCGATATGTAAAGAATATCCGGTTGTTGCTTTTTTATCCTGGTCATACTTTCAATCTCGGAAATAGTAGTGGCGCTGTGTTCTTCGATAGCCACGAGTTCGATACCCAGTTCCCCGGCAAGAGCTTCAGCCGCGTCTCTGGCGCCCGAACCGGTCGAATTGTTCAGAAGGTGGAGGGCCATCTTCGGCGCACCGTCGCCTTTCCAGATATTATCCAGGTAATACTTGGCAAACGCCGCCCAGTCATCGCCGTAATCGGGCATCTGAGCATAGATGTGCTTCGGCGGGTTGGTCAGGGTCGGCGAACTGAATACCGCGAATCCGGGGAAATCCGCCCGGTTCGCTACTTCAGCCGAGGCGGTCATCATGGCTGAAGAGCAGGTGGTGAAAAGCAGGCAGCCGCTGTCGATAAACTCATTAACGATAGTGGTCGCTTTTGAGGCATCATACCCGTTATCCCGCCAGATAACATCCACCTGATAACCGGCAACCCCACCGAGTTCCTCATTGATATACTTGAAACAATCCAGTTTACCATCGCCCATCGGGCGCCCTTTTTCGGCCGCTTTACCAGTGTAGCAGATACTGTAGCCGATTTTTACCGGCCCGATGTCAAATTCATCCGTTCCGGTCTGCGAGGTGTCCGTGCCGCTATCATCACCTGAACAGCCGGTGGTTATCAGTAACATGCTTACCATGATAAGGCTCAGGGAAACGAGCGCGGCTGACTTCAAGAGTTTTTTCCAGTCCATTTTTGGTTTCTCCTTTTATTCGTTAGTATCATTTTATGTAAACTCACGCTACTGGTACCGGTAGCGTGAGCGTATCTTTTAATAGGAAAACGGCCAGAGCCGGTACGAGGCCTTGAACAATTGCCAGCGATGCGCCAGCCCTCTCGGTTCGAGTATCAGGAACAGAACAATCACCAAACCGAAGACTATCGGACCGATGCCCGTCGTAAAACCGGCCGATAAGGTGAAGGTCGATTCGAGTAACGGTGAGAGATAGGTAATACCCTGGTCCAGCAGCTCGATGAAGAGGACGCCGAAAATCGGTCCGATGGTCGTTCCCAGGCCGCCGATGATTATCATGCCGACCAGGAGAATCGAATCCATGAATGAGAAACTTTCGGTGCTGATATAGCCCCAGACACAGTGACCCATCAGCGAACCGGCGATGCCTGCCAGGAAACAGCCGATGAAGAACGCCAGGAGCTTGTACCGGAAGAGGTTGATACCCATCACTTCCGCTGCCAGGTCGTTATCCCGGACCGCCACGAAAGCCCGCCCGATTCTTGTTCTTGCCAGGTTCTTGACAAAGAACACTACTCCGGCAGTAATCACCAGTATCAGGTAAAACTGGCTCGCCTGGCTCTTGAACTCAAGCGGACCGAGGGTGGCTATCGGAGCCACCATGCCGTTGAAACCGCCGGTAACGGTCGTCCAGTGATTGATAACCCACATGATGATAAACTGGGCGGCGATGGTGCTGATTGCCAGATAAAATCCTTTCACCCGCACCGAAGGAATCCCGAATACCAGGCCGATACATCCGGAAACAACCCCTGCGGCTATCAGCCCCACCGGGAACGGAACTCCCAGTCGGCTCGTCAGTATCGCCGAGGTATAGGCACCGACCGCCACAAAACCGGCGTGCCCGATTGAAAGCTGGCCGCAATACCCGGTGAGAATATTCAGCCCTGTCGCGGAGATAATCGTTATCAGAATGATATTGGAAACAGACAGCCACCTGTTCCCCATCCACAATGGCAAGGTGAACAGAACCACCAGGAGAAGAATCAGCATGAACCAGTGCGTCTTCGTGCGAAAGATAGCCATATCTTGCCCATAGGTAAAATTCCGGGTCCCTGCAGGTAGATTCAACTCTTATATCCTTTCGATGCGTTCTTCGCCAAACAGGCCGTACGGTTTAATGAACATGACGATGATAATGATGATAAACGGGATAACTTCTTTGACTCCCTGCCAGGTATATTCGGTCAGGTAACCGCCGCCGAGATTTTCCGCAAGTCCGATAATCGGGCCGGCAATCATCGCTCCGGTGAACGAATCGAGCCCGCCCAGGATAACGACAGAGAACGACCTTAACCCTGTTTCAACCAGGCCGAAGGTGATACCACCAATGCTCGCCATCAGTATTCCTCCGACCGCCGCCAGGACGCAGGCCAGCATCCACGACCTTGAGAATATTTTCGTGACCGGTATGCCGCATGCCTGTACTGCCATCTGATCATCCGCCGTGGCTCTCATCGCAATACCCGTCCGGTGATACTTGAAGAACAGAGAAAGCAGTCCGAACAGCAGCAGTGAAATGCCCGCCGCCCAGAGGTATTCCTGGGAAACAACCGCAGTGCCGATATACACCGGTTCTTCAGGAAATATTCTCGGCAGAGCGCCGACGCTGGTAGGCCAGATAACGCTGACAATACCTTCGAGAACGAACGCCAGCCCCAGCGTCACCGCAATCAGAGAAAGAATGGGCTGGGCGATAAGCGGCCTGAGCATGAACCTTTCGATTATCCAGCCCAGTAACAGAGCGAAACCGATAACAATGATAATACTCAGCCAGAGCGGTAACCCGGCTTGCACCAGCATCCCGTACGCAAACCAGGCAAGCAGCAGTACCATCTGCCCGAGAGCCAGATTAGCCACTCCGCTGGATTTCCAGACCAGCACAAAACCGAGGGCAATCAGTGCATACACCATCCCGACGGTCAGTCCGGTCACGGTATATTGCAGAAATTCAGCCATAACGTACCCCTTCTAAACCTCGCTTATATGTCCCATATCTTAATCGCTGTGGTCACCGTGCCGGTTCTCCCGTCACGGTAGGTCACTGCGGCATCTACCTTGATTTCCGGCCCAGAGCCGTAAATCCCTTTAATCAGGGTGCTGTACCGCTCTTCCATGAATTCCCGGCGCAGCTTGCGGGTGCGGGTCAGTTCGGCTTCATCGGCATCGAACTCCTTGTGGAGCAGCACGAATTTCCTGACTCTCGAACCTTCCGGCAGGTAACTGTTCACCCGCTCGAGGTCCTTGTGTATCAACTCCGCGACCTGCTCTTTCTGGGAAAGGTCGACGAAGGTCGTATAGGCAATCCGGTTTCTCTCCGCCCATTTTCCGACCATCGAAAAGTCCATGTTAATGATTGCCGAAACAAAACTCTTGTCTTTTCCCCCTATTACCATCGCATCCTTGATGTAAGGGCTGAACCGGAGTCTGCCTTCGATGTACTGGGGAGCATACCGGATACCCGTACTCAGTTCTCTCATATGGTCGAGCCGGTCCATGAATATCAGGTGACCGTTTTCGTTAACGCTGACGGCGTCCCCGGTATAGCACCAGCCGTTTTTAAGGGTCGTAGCAGTTTTCGCTTCGTTGTTGAGGTAGCCGCTGAACATCGAGTCGCTTCTTACCAGCATCTCACCCTCGTCGGTAACCCTGACCTCCGTATCGAGTGCCGGCCTGCCGACACTTTCGAAATCGATATCGCCACTGCCATGCGACGAAATGAGACCGGCTTCGGTGCTGGCGTAATTCTGGCGAAGCTCGATACCGATAGCATGAATCAACTGGAAGGTGTCGAGGCTCAGTACCGAACCGCCCGTCACCGCGAACCGTACCCGGCTTAACCCGAGGCGGTCTTTCAGCGGCCGGAAGAGCAGATAGTACGAAATACCGGAAAGCAGCCTCCAGCCAATATGCGGAATTTTACCTTTGAAGC
This sequence comes from uncultured Dehalococcoidales bacterium, assembly GCA_964579355.1. Lineage (GTDB taxonomy): Bacteria > Chloroflexota > Dehalococcoidia > Dehalococcoidales > UBA2162 > MGML01. The sequence goes on from CAZOGR010000005.1 coordinate 23,814, forward strand.
GCATATCGGCCATTTTATAACCGACCGGTGAGAACAGGTTATAGGTAAAACGCTTCAGAGGATGGGCATCCATCATTTTTACCTGAATCTCACTCACCAGGCTTTCCCACTGACGTGGACCGTAGATGACGAAGTTCGGCCCGACTTCCCGGGTATCTTCGGCGATTGTATCCGGTTCTTCCGGGAAATTTATCCTCGCTCCGGTCAGCAGATGAGGTATAGTCGCGAAAAAACTGTCGCCCACCCAGGCTGCCGGGAAATTTGAAATCAGGTCGTCCCGGTTCGTCAGAGGATACCGGCTGATGAAGCCTCGGGCGGTATTGACGAGCGCCCGATGAGTCAGCATCGCTCCTTTCGGCAGGCCAGTCGTTCCCGAGGTGTAGTAAATGAAGGCGGTATCGTCCTCTTTTCCACGGCTGACATTCTCTTCGAAAAGACCCGGGTGAAGTTCATCGTAGGTCTTCCCCATCCTGATGACTTCGCTGAACCCGATTATCCACGGATCGTTGTAGTTTTTCAGGCCTTTCGGGTCCCAGTAGATGACTTTCTTCAACTGGGGAGAATCTTTCCGTATCTCAAGGAACTTATCCACCTGTTCCTGGTCGTTGGCAATGGCGAATTTCGCCCCTGCATGATTGACGACGTAGTGAACCTCCGAGGGAATGGAATCAACGAATATACCGGTGGCGATTCCTCCTCCGGCCTGCACCGCGAATTCTCCCCAGAACCATTCCGGCTCGTTGTCGCCGATGATGCAGACGACATTGCCTTTCTCCAGGCCGAGACTGACAAGTCCCAGCGAAAAGTATTTGATGTAGTTATAGTACTCATCCCACGAAAACTGCTGCCAGATACCGAACCTCTTCATGCTCATGGCGGCTTTGTCGCCCCATTTTTCACGATTCGCCCGGATTATCTGGGGAATCGTTTTCCCGGTTCCTGTGGTTTCAACTGTTTCTCTGAAGGTCATTTTTCCTGCCTGTCGTTAGTAAAACAAAAAAGGTACCTCTGCTCGAGAGGTACCTTAAGAAAACTCTTAATCCTTATAGCTGCACGCTAGGTGATAAATCCGCCTCTCAAGCGCATCCGTGTGCGCCTGGTAAACGCGAACTTCTTTTTTCCTTCTTCCCTGACCATGCGTGTATTCATATAATCTGGCATAGCATACAATACTTTTAGCTGTTTTGTCAAAAAAAGATAATCCGGTACTCGGCGCCCTACTTATCACCGACCGGAATGGTCGTCCCGGTTGCCTTGGCTATCAGCTTGCCGTCTTTCCCTGTTACATTCATTTCCGAGACAGCCGACCGCTTGCCGCTTTTTATCACCCGGCATTCGCCGGTGAGCAGGTCGCCGACGACCGGAGCCGAAAGAAAATAGATATTTATCTGCGAAGCGACACTCGGAAAATCGAGCGAATTGGTCGCATAGGCGAATGCCTGGTCGGCCATCGACATGATGATACCGCCGAATACGTACCCGTTAAAATTCAGGTGCTCTTCCCTGACGGTCATCGATACCCTGGCATATCCCGGCGTGATTTCCTCCAGGCGTATTCCCAGGAATCTCGCAATAGGCTCGCTTTTTTCTCCGTCTGTCAGCCTGGTAATGTTCTCTTCTTCGTTTCTGCTCATCTCGCTGGTTCTTTTTCTGTCAGGGCTTCCGTACCCGGGCAGCCCCAAGAGAAAACGCCTTCAAACTGGAGTCCACGAATTCCGCCCGCAATCTGCCTTTGATATCTGCTTTCCAGGCTGCTTCATCGAGTCCCAGGAAAACGGATAACGCTCCCAGCATCACCATGTTCATCGCCCGGCTGTTTCCCGCTTCTTCACAAATTTCATCCACCGGAATGAAGTAGGTATCGATATCGTTCCGGGTAAAAAGTGCCACCAGTGCATCATCATCGGGGTAGCTCAGGTTACTACTGATGAGAGAGACCGGAGGAATGGCTGTTTGAGCGATGAGCGCCGTCCCACCCGGTTTCAGATAATAGGTGGAACGGGCTGCCTCCAGTTTTTCGAAACCGACCAGGTAATCCACTTCCCCCACCTTGTTAATCGGCGAATAGACCCGCTCTCCCCACCGGACGTGACTGACGACACTTCCGCCCCGCTGGGCCATGCCGATTGAATCCGATTTCTTAACGTCGAACCCATTATTCATGCCGATTTCCGCAACGGCATCGCTGGCCAGGATAACCCCCTGACCGCCAACGCCGACAATCAATATGTTTATATTATTCATTTGCTTATTTCCACGATACATTTTTTCGGGCAAATCTGAGCGCAGACACCGCAGCCAATGCAGGATTCGATATCGATAAACACCGTTTCATCGCCAATCCGAAGCGCCGGACATCCCAGGCGCAGGCAGCTATGACAGTTGATGCAGTCCTCCTTCTCGACCATGTACGGAGTCTTCCGAACCCTGACATTGTTCGGACAGTCACCCCGGATAATAACAACCGAGGGGATAGCGGTCTTTACCGCCGCCGATACAGCCGATTTAATCGCCGACAGGTCGAAAGCACTGACAACCTGAACATCATCGACGCCGATACCCCGCACCAGTTTTTCCAGATCAACCTTGCCAATCTTTATCTTGGAGGCCGAGATGCCGGTTCCGGGGTGTCCCTGGTGTCCGGTCATGGCAGTCGTCCCGTTATCCATGATAACTACCGTCGTCGCCCCCTGGTTATAGACAACATCGATAAGCCCGGTGATACCCGAATGGAAGAATGTCGAATCACCGATAACAGCAATGATATTGTCTTTAACCCCGGCTTTTTCCATTCCCAGCGCCTGGCCGATACTCGCCCCCATGCAGGCAGTCGTGTCAATGGCGAACAGCGGCGCGTATACCCCCAGGGTATAGCAGCCGATATCACCGGTGACGATTATCCGATTTTTATCTACTTTTCCGTTTTCGTCCGGTTCCGCATCGCCCGCCAGGCCGAGCTTCCTGAAGGTGTACTCCGCTGCCATATGCGGGCAGCCGGCGCAGAGCAACGGAGGCCGCGGCGGAAGGCTTGCCGGAATTTCCGGTACGGTTACCATTTTCGGTCTCGTAGGCAAAAGTCCGGCCTTTATCGCATTGGCTTCAACAATATCGGGGTTCAATTCC
>CAZOGR010000006.1:0-25987 GCA_964579355.1 uncultured Dehalococcoidales bacterium
TATTAGTATTGCTTGACGGTAATGCGATTATTCACCGGGCGTTTCATGCCTTTCAAGCTTCACGTCCGCCGACGGTGTTCACGGTGCGGAAGACGGGGGAAATCGTTACCGCTGTCTACGGTTTCGCCCAGATGCTGCTGAAAACGATTACCGACCTGGCGCCGACCTGTTACGCGGTAGCGTTCGATACTCCGGAACCGACCTTCCGGCACGACATGTTCGAGGACTACAAGGCGCAGCGGCCGCCGGCGCCGGATGAGCTTATCGGCCAGTTCGACCGGGTCCGGGAACTGGTGGAGGCGTTCAATATTCCCATTTACGAGCTGCCCGGTTACGAAGCGGATGACGTACTCGGCTCGCTCGCCCGGCAGGCGACGAACCAGGGGATGGAGACCTTCATCGTGACCGGCGACGCCGATACCATGCAGCTTGTTGCGCCGCTCGTCAAGGTGATTTCTCCGAAACCGCGCGGCTCCTTCAGCGATACGGTCCAGTATGACGAACAGGCAGTCTTCGATAAATACGGGGTGACGCCCCGCCAGATAATCGATTACAAGGCGCTCAAGGGAGACGCCTCCGACAATATCCCCGGCGTGCCGGGAATCGGCGAAAAAACCGCCGCGAAGCTTATCAGCCAGTTCGGGTCGCTGGACGGGATTTATGAAAAACTCGATGACGTGGAACCGGTAAGGATTCAGACTATCCTGCGGGATAATAAAGAGATTGCCTATACCAGCAGGAAGCTGGCGACCATCGACGTGAATGCCCCGGTTACTCTCGACCTGGACGGGTGCCGGTTGAGTCATTACGACCGCAATAAAGTAACGAAGTTATTCACCGAGCTGGAGTTTTACAGCCTTATCCAGAAGTTACCGGGGGATAGCGACAGCGAGCCGGTTATCGAAGTCGGGGCAGAAGCGCCGAACGCAGAAAAAGACTATTCGACGGTTATCGACGAGGAAGCGCTCGACAGCCTTCTCAACAAAATCAGCCGGGTCGACCGGCTGGCCTTCGACCTGGAAACAACGAGTCTCGACGCCATTTCGGCGGATATCGTCGGCTTTTCGTTTTCGGTACGACCGGGGGAGGCGTTTTATATCCCGGTCGGGCACACCGGCTTTTTTCAGGGCGACCAGTTGCCCCTGAAGCTGGTGCTCGACAGGCTTGCCCCGGTATTCGAAGATATGAAGCTTCAGAAAGTTGCCCATAACGGCAAGTACGACATGCTCGTGCTGGCAGCGAACGGGGTGAAGGTGAAGCACTTCACCTTCGATACCATGATTGCGGCGCACCTGCTCGACGAGACGGCGCTCGGGCTGAAGAACCTGGCGTTCAGCCGGCTGGGAATCGAAATGACGCAGATATCGGAGCTTATCGGTTCCGGGGCGAAGCAGATACCGATGTCCCAGGTTGACGTGGCGGCCGCTTCCGATTACGCCTGCGCCGATGCCGACATGACCTTCCGTCTGGCGGAACGGTACGAACCGGAACTGAAAAAGGAGAGCCTCTGGGAGCTGTTCCGGGATGTGGAGATGCCGCTTGTGCCGGTACTGGTCGAGATGGAAAAGAACGGGGTGATGCTCGATACCGCGTTCATGGGAACGATGTCCCGGGAACTCGGCGAGCAAATCAGAGCCCTTGAAAATGATATCTATACGGAAGCGAAGCATCCCTTCAATATCAATTCGCCGAAACAGCTCGGGCCGGTGCTTTTCGAGGAACTTGGATTGCCTTCGGGAAACCGGAAGAAAGGCAGTTACTCGACGGCGGCGAGCGTGCTGGAGGATTTGAGGGGTGAGCACAAGATAATCGACCTAATTCTCGAATACCGGCAGTTGACGAAATTGAAATCGACCTACGTCGATGCCCTGCCGGCCCTGGTCAACTTCAAGACGGGAAGGGTGCACACGAGTTTCAATCAGACGAGGACATCAACCGGGCGGCTCTCTTCGAGCGACCCGAATTTACAGAACATACCGGTGCGGGGAGACCTTGGCAAGAAACTGAGGGAAGCTTTCATCGCACCGGAGGGTTTCAGCCTGATAAGCGGCGACTATTCGCAGATTGATTTACGGGCCCTGGCGCACCTTTCGCGGGATGAAAACCTCGTCAACGCCTTCCGGAACGACAAGGACATCCACTCCGATACCGCCTCGAAGCTCTTCGGGGTGGGGATAAACGAGATAACCTCCGACCAGCGGCGGTTCGCCAAGACGATTAACTTCGGGGTTATCTACGGGATGAGCGAGTACGGGCTGGAGCAGGCGACGGAGATGAACCGGGAAGAAGCGGGAAAGTTCATCAAGGCGTACTTCGAGCAGTACCCGGGAGTGTTGAAGTACCTGGAGGCGACGAAACAGCAGGCGCGGGATACCGGCTACGTGGAGACGCTCCTCGGTCGGCGGCGGAAGATACCGGAGATTAATTCGCAGAACCGGCAGGTACGGGAGGCGGCCGAGCGAATGGCGATTAACATGCCGGTGCAGGGGACGTCGGCGGATATCATCAAGGTGGCGATGATTAACCTCTACCGGGAAATGGAAGAGCGGCGGATGCGAAGCCGGATGCTCCTCCAGGTGCATGACGAGCTGCTCTTCGAGGTTCCGGATGACGAAGCCGGGGAGATGGAGAAGCTGGCGCGCGAGACGATGGTTTCGGCGATAGAACTGGCGATACCGCTCAAGGTGGACATCAATACCGGAAAGAACTGGGCGGAGCTGAAGAAGTAGTAAAGGTACTATTTCCGCTATGGTTTTTATCAGTATTCTGAGGGAAACATCAGTTTGTCATTCTGAGGAACGGAGTGACGAAGAATCCCGTCTCAGAAAATAGAGAAATTTACGATTGGGAATAGTCAAGGAATTATCTGTGATAGGCAATGAGATTCTTCGCTTCGCTCAGAATGACAGCGAAGCGGGGGATTATACAAGGGAAAACTTTATGCCATAATCTCGGATTTAATGATTTGTGGAGGTTGCACCCATGCCTGAACTGCCGGAAGTGGAGACGGTGAAACGAGAGCTTGAGCCGCATGTAATCGGGAGGACGATTACCGGCCTGACGTTCGAGTGGGAGGGAATCGTCAAGAAGATACCGGTGGCGGAGTTTAAAGCAGGGGTAACGGGGCAGACGATTATTTCACTCAGCCGCCGGGGCAAGTACCTTTTCTTCAGACTGACGAGCGGAAGATACCTGGTGGTACACCTGAAAATGACCGGCTCGCTACTGGTGCAGCCGTCCGGAACCGAATTTCCGAGGTTTACGAGGGCGGTGCTGCACCTGGATAACGGCACCGATATTGTTTTCCGGGACCCGAGAAAATTCGGAGTGCTGAGGCTGGTGGATAAACCGGAAGATATTGTCGGCAAGCTGGGACCGGAGCCGCTCGACGATGATTTCACCGTCGAGGTGCTGAAAGAACGATTTGCCAACCGGAAGCTGGCCATGAAAGCGCTTCTCTGCAACCAGGAAGTGATTGCGGGTATCGGCAGCATGTATGCGGACGAAGTGATGTTCGATACGCAGATTCACCCCGTACGGCTGCCTGAGAGCCTTACGGAGAAAGAGAAGAAAGCCCTGCATGAGGCGATTCGCCGGATTCTCGATGCGGCGGTGAAGAACAGGGGAGCGAGCGTCCAGAACTACTACCGGCCGGACGGCTCGACCGGCACGGCACATTTCGAATTCAACGTCGCCCACCGGTTTCACGAGCCGTGCAAGGTTTGCGGCACACCGATAGAGCGCATCGTCGTCGGCGGCCGGGGCACGTACTTTTGTCCGAAGTGTCAGAAGGAAAAGAAACAGCGGTCTAGTAAATAGTCTACTGAGCCTTGATATCGAGGGCGAAGAGAATCGATTTTTCGATTTCGGCCATCTTATGCGGAGGGAGTTCGGTAATTCTATCAATCAGGTACGATTTCGGAATCGTCAGGATATCATCCATGTTGGCGACGCAGTTCTGAGGCATACCGTCGGATGTTCCAAGCGGAACCTCGACCGGTATATTTCGTACCGTCCGGGTAACAATGCCGACAGTCACGGATGTTCTGACAGTGTAGGCGCTGTTCCGGGAAAGTAAAACAACCGGTCTTCGTCCTGTCGGCTCAGGCAATGCAGCCCACCAGACTTCTCCTCGTTTCACTTCCACGACTCCTGTGGCAGGATTTCACCGACTGCCTGTATCTGCGCATTACCGATATCAGTTGTTTCCGGTATTCTCAGATACCCCTCCCGATATGTTCTATCGAGGGCTTCAGATTCAACCTGAGCAAGATAGCGGCGGCACGCATGGCGAATAATCTCTGCCCTCGAGGAAGATTGTCGAGCTGATAATGCGTCAAGAGCGTTGAGCAATTCAGTGTCAACCGGCACCTGTATTACCTTCCGTGTCATACTAACCTCCACAACCTATTACACAATTATTACAACATTAACTATACACAATACTGTGTTGATTATCAAGTGTCATTAATTACGATGAGACATGAAGTGTGATGATAAATCGATGTATCCGTATAAACTGAGGGAACCTTGAAGATAATTGCACGCATTACTATGGCAATTTACCGGATAATACGTGACTGATTTACTGAAGTAACGATGCGATATTTTAATATTATAGTCATCATCGGAGTAATCGTTGCAGTTGCCGGCAATTATTCCGGAGCGGGTTTATCTCAGCCGGGACTTGATAACTCTGAAACAGCGATAACCGGAGGACTGGAAATAAGGAGCTCGATTTCCGGCCTGACAGCAATCTCCGATATCGTGGTTCGCGGTACCGTTACCGGTATAGATGAAGAGATGCGTACGTTACCGGTTGATAATACGGGAGAGACACGCCCGCATATCGACCGTTGTATGTTGATAAAAAATTGTTATATTGAAGTAACGGAGTATCTGAAAGGTAAAGGACCGAAGATAATAACCGTATTTCAGAGCAATCCTGTCAGTGGAATACAACAGGAGGAAACAATGGAGTTGAAAGAGAATGAAGAGTATCTTCTGTTCCTCTTCAGTACCGCTGACAGTAGTTTCTGGGGAGACGGCTATATTATTCAGGGTCCGACACAGGGTTGCTGGCGGGTGAAAGACGGGTATGCTATCAGACCTTTCGGATTAGCTGTGACAATGCTTGTTGAAGAACTACGAAAAGAAATAACTTCAGTAAGATAAACATTTTTGGTTCTGTTTAGTTTGGGTTGGAAGGCACCGGTATCGGGTCGCCGAGTTTTGTCTTCTTAATATTTTAACTGAGGTTTGTTCATGACTATCGACAATATGATAATTAGATGATATAGTGAGCAAGGAAAGCATAAAGAAGGCAACTATGGACATATCAAAAAAACGAAGGTTGTTAACGGTCATCAGTATTACTGTATTGAGTATGATATTCAGTTTATCCTCATGCAACACTGATGAAGATGCTCTTACGATCGATGACAAACCTGTCCCGGACGATACGGTTACTGAAGTGACTGCATTATCCGGAATAATAGTACCCTGGACACTGGATGAAGTGATAGAAAATGCTGATGTTATCGTGTCCGGGACCGTTATTGATATCCTGCCATCCGGAGAAGGGCCGCTCACCAAAGACCCTGACCGTCTGTATCTGTATACGGATGTGTTAATAAAAGTCGAAAGATGTTTTAAGGGAGAAACGGTTTCCGATACTATTGCCGTACGGACGCCGGGAGGACGAATCGGCGACAAAGTAATGATATCCGAATATGATTTCAGGTTTACGGCAGGAGAACAAGTAGTACTCTACCTTGTTGAGTTCAATACCGGAACTCCCCCCGAAGGGATGAGTATGGACTCGGTTTACAAACTTAGCTCTACTCATGGGAAAGCGGTAGTTCAAGGCGACAGGGTGATAAATACAGACGAAGACGCCACTATACTCAGCATTCAAGAGCTGACCGAAAAAATAGATGCTTTACAATCAGCGGAAGAGTAACGCTTTCGGGAATAATGGATCTGTTTGGTTTTGGTTGGCAGAAACGATAATGCGAAAACTAGTGAAATATTTCTAAATCCCTCTTAATCTCCCTTTACTAAAGGGAGAAACCGAACTGTCTACCTCACTCAACACTTCCGAAGAGGGATTTTCAGACAGCCTCAAAACCAGGACCAGTTTTACTTCATTTGCAATGATATCATAATCAACCAAAAATGCAAATAGAACCAAAGTAATACCGGTAGTCAGGCTCGGAAAAAAATACCGAGCCTGTTTGTTTTTACTTGTATCGCACTATAAAGGCTTCCGCCACCTTATAGCCAGGAAAGCACCGGTATTAAGCTTCTGCTGTTTTCCTTCTTTTTCTTTCCGGACGGCTTCTTCGGGGGTATCGGCTTTGAGAAAATGGACGACGGTTTCGTATTCTCCCTCATATGTGGTGAGAGACAGGACGTCGGATGGGGAACGGTAGAAGGCATTCGCCAGGACGTGCTGCCGGTCGTTCTCCGTTTCCTGTTTCCGGCGTTCCGCCCAGGGGCTGAGGCTGTTGAGGGTGGCGAGGATAACCGAACCGCCGGGTCTGGTGACGCGGAAGAGTTCGGTGACGGCGGTCCGGGCATCTTCGACGAATTCGAGAGCGGTGATGGAGACCGTTTTATCGAAAGAACTATTGCCGAATGGCAGGGCGGTGATGTCTGCCTGGACGGCGGTGAAGGGCTTATCACCCGCCTTTTTCAGGGCGCCGAGGAGCATCTGCCGGGAGATATCGAGACCGGTGACAACGGCCCCGGCGGTTAGAAAATCGGTGGTGAATACGCCGGTACCGCAGCCGGCGTCGAGCATGGATTCGCCGGGAACCGGGTTGACATAACGCAAGACCAGTTCCAGTTCTGTGTCCAGCACCATTCTCCCGACGGGCGTGGCGAACCATCCTTCGTAGCGTTCCGGCCAGGAATCGAACAACTGCGTTTCGGTCGTGTTACTTCACACCTCTGACGATATTTTCTTTCTGATACTTGCTGGTCAGTGAAACAGCCAGGAAGAAGATAGGTTTATCTACCCTGACGACGCGGAGGGGGCAGTGGTGGAGTCCGGCGGGGCAGAATATCAGGCAACTTTTGGTAAGGGTGTATTTTTCGTCTTCGAGCCAGAATTCGACTTCGCCGCAGAGGTCGGACGGGTGTTCGGTATCGCTGCCGAAAAATCCGACCACTTCATCGAAATCGTGTGTATGGGACGGGGTTCCTTCTTCATCGGTCGCTTTCCAGTACCATGAGGAAATGATGCTGGGAGCGCCCTTGATGACGAAATCTTCCAGCCAGAGAATGCGGGTTGCCCGTTGACTATATTCGTCCATGCGGGCGGCGACGTCATCCGGTACGACGAGGTCGGTGAGGATATATTTCTCATACTTTCCTGCCATGACATTCCTCCTGTTTTTTACTTTTATATGAAAGGCCCCTGCGGTGAGGGTTCAGGTTCGATGACGGCCTGGTTTTTTCGGGCAGTGACGGCGGCAAAGAGGGAGGCAAAGGCGGCTTCAATCCACATGGCGGAGAGAATCGCGCCGATACCGAAGAGGAGGAAGCCGGCGAACATGACGGGGATAGCCAGAAGGCCCATAAAGAAAATGGTCCAGCCGTAGCCGGCGGTTCTTTTCCAGCTTTCGTCGATTGCCTGGAGAACGGACATTTTCTCATCGGTGACGAGGTAGCGCACGAATGACAGTTTCACAGCGAAGTAAACACCGGGGATGATGAAGAGGAAAAATCCGACGGAGACGATGATTCCGACAAGTATGGTGGCAAAGAAAATATTCCAGTAATTTTTCAGGACGATGCCGAGGTCCGCAACCGAAGGCTGTTCGTCCCGGGCTGCCTTGAGAAAGGCGAACGACATGCCGTATTCAACGGGAGCGAGGACAAAGAAACTGTAAGCATACAGAAGAACGGATACTATGGCGTAATTCAGGTCGGTGTATGTGAGAAAAGCGGCGATACAGGAAGGTATGCCGAAGGCAGCGGAGACGAGGACAATCAGGAGCAGATACAGAAAGTATTTGCCGAGTTTGGCGATGCCGTTGCCGTAAGAGGAACCGACGCCGGGGTTGAGGTTCGAAGAGTTTTGCGGAGTTTCCTGGATTATCATTTTTGTCCTTTAGAAGTTATTTGTTTGGTTTCCTGCTTGGACGAGATTAATATATGAAATCGTTAAATCCTTCTTATTGAGTTTGTCTTAAAAATCCCTCTTCGGTAGTGTGAAGTGAGGTAGATGGTTCAGCTTCCCCCTCCGATAAATCGCGAGTCTCCGACTTTAAAAGGGAGATTGAGAGGGATTTTTATGCATCAGCGAATATATACCTGCGTTGTTATTGTTGTATATTCCTATTTTACTACCGTTATTCCGGCGGTCTTTTCGCGGGCTTTGATGAGGGCCTGGGTGCCGTTTCTGCCTTCTCCTTCGGTTTGAAGTTCTTTATACATTGTTTTGATGATGTTAGTCACGGGGAGTTCCAGCCCCATTTCGCCGGCGCTACCGGTGACGAGGTTGAGGTCTTTGACCATCAGGTCAATCATGAAGCCGGGGTTGAAATCGCGCTCGATTATTTTCGGAGCGAGGTTGGCAAGCTGCCAGGAGGCGGCGGCGCCGCCTTTAACGGCGTCGATGGTTTTCACAAGGTCGACGCCTGATTTCTTCGCAAAAACGAGGGCTTCGACGACGCTGTTGAGGGTACCGGAGACGAGAATCTGGTTGACCAGCTTGACGGTCTGTCCGGAACCGTTCGGGCCGACATGGGTAATGTTTTTCCCCATTGCCCGGAGGACGGGCAGGCAGCGTTCGAAGACGTCTTTTTCACCGCCGACCATGACCGAAAGGGTACCGTCGATAGCTCCCTGCTCGCCGCCGCTGACGGGGGCATCGAGCATGAAGACGCCTTTTTCCTTCAGCCGGGCAGCGATACGGCGGGTAGCTTCAGGGGAGATGGTGCTCATATCGATGACCACCGAGCCGGGCCGGACCGTTTCGATAATGCCGTTTTTTCCGAGAATGACGCTTTCGACGTCCGGCGTATCCGAGACGATGGTAATGATTACCGGGCAATTCTCCGCGACTTCGGCGGGGGAAGCGGCTTTACAAGCACCTTTCGAGCAGGGTTCAGCCGTTTTCGATTCGGTCCGGTTGCAGACGGTGACATCGAAGCCGGCTTTGAGGAGGTTGAGAGCCATCGGCCTGCCCATAATACCGAGGCCGACAAATCCGATTTTTTCGTTCATGATTTTGTTTGTCCTGTTATTATTTTTGCAGCCCCCTCACCCTAACCCTCTCCCGCGGAGGGGAGAGGGAACTCTCTTTTGATTTTCTCTATCCCGACCTTCCCCTGTTGCGGGGGGAGGAAACTCTTTTCCGATTTTCTCTGTCCTGACCTTCCCCCGTAATGAAGCGAGGGAACTTTTTCAGGTTTACTAGCACTTGGTATAGCCGCAGCCGCGGCAGACGAAGCAGCCTTCCTGGTAGGTGAGGAGGTTGCCGCATTCGGGGCACTGGCCGCCGACATTACGGGTGACGCTGAGGTTCTGAAGGTTGCTGGTGTTGGCGGGCGGCTTTATATCTTTCGCGGAATCATCTTTCATATGTTTTTCGAGAACGGTGGCGATAGCGTCCGCGCAGGATAGAATCGATTTTCCCTCGTACCAGGCGATAGACGGGCAGCGAATACCGCGAAGCTGCTTGATAATGGAATCGATTTTTATGCCGGCTCTCAGGGATATCGATATCAGCCGTCCGATAGCTTCAAGCTGTGCCGAGGCGCAGCCGCCGCTCTTGCCCAGGTTGAGGAAGACTTCGCAGATACCGTGTTCGTCGGAGCCGACAGTGACATAGATACCGCCGCAGCCGGTCATGACTTCCTCCACGGTAGCGGAGGTGACTTTCGGCCGTTCGCGTGGAGTGATGCCGGTCCTGACCGCGGGTTCCTCTTTCTTTTCGACCGGGACGGTGCTGAGCGGCTGGTATTCGCGGCTTTTATCGCGGTAAATGGTGATGCCTTTAAGGTTTTCTTCGTGAGCCAGCATGTATACCCTGGCGATATCTTCGCGGGTAGCGGTTTCCGGGAAATTGACGGTTTTCGAAACGGCGTTATGGGTGGATTTCTGGAAAGCCGCCTGCATTTTCACGTGAAACTCAGGGGTAATATCATGAGCCGTCACATACAGTTCTTTAATATCATCGGGGACTTCGTTAAAGGTATGAAGCCGGGTTCCGGCGGCGAGTTTTTTCATCAGTTCTTCGCTGTAGAAACCCTGTTCGCGGGCGTCTTTTTCAAAGAAAGGGTTAACTTCGAGCATGTTGGCGCCATCGAGAATATTGTGAATGTAACTCAGGGCAAAGACGGGTTCGATACCGCTCGAGCAACCGGCGATGATGCTGAGGGTGCCGGTAGGTGCGATGGTGGTACAGGAGGCGTTCCTGACCCGAAGTTCTCCCGGTCTGTCGTAGATACTGCCTTCAAAGGCAGGGAAAACACCGCGCGTTTCCGCAAGGGCAGCCGAGGCCTTCATGGCTTCTTCGTTGACGAACCGCATGATTTCTTCGGCAGTGCTGATGGCTTCTTCGGAATTGTAAGGAATACCGAGCTGAATGAGCATATCAGCGAAGCCCATGATACCGAGGCCGATTTTCCGGGTGGTTCGGGTCATGTTGGCGATTTCCTCGAGCGGGAACCGGTTGACGTCGATGACGTTATCTAGGAACCTGACGGCAAGTTTGATAGTATCGACGAGTTTATCGTAATCGATTTCCGGAAGTCCGGCGGTAACTTTCACCATGCGGCTCAGGTTAATCGAGCCGAGGTTGCAGGATTCATAGGGGAGGAGGGGCTGCTCGCCGCAGGGGTTGGTACTCTCGATTTTCCCGAGGTGAGGAGTGGGATTGTATTCATTGATTCTGTCGATAAAGACGATGCCCGGGTCGCCGGTTTTCCAGGCGAGGTCGACAATTTTGTCGAACAGGGCTTTGGCTTTAATCGTTCTCTGTTTCTCTTTGGTGCGGGGGTTTATCAGGTCGAAATCGGCGTCAGCCTTGACCGCTTCCATAAATTCTTCGGTGACGGCGACGGACAGGTTAAAGTTGGTCAGCGAAACCATGTCCGACTTGGCGGTGATAAATTTTTCGATGTCGGGATGGTCGACGTTGAGGATTGCCATATTGGCGCCCCGGCGCATACCGCCCTGCTTGATGACGTCAGTGGCGGCATCGAAGGCTTTCATGAAGGATATGGGGCCGCTGGCGACACCGCCGGTCGAGCCGACACGGTCGGTTTCCGGTCTCAGTCGGGTAAAGGAAAACCCGGTACCGCCGCCGCTCTTGTGAATCAGGGCGGTGTTCTTGACGGCTTCGAAAATAGATTCCATGGAATCCTCGATAGGCAGGACGAAACAGGCGGAGAGCTGCCCCAGTTCCCGGCCGGCGTTCATCAGTGTCGGGGAATTGGGCAGGAATTCCAAGCTGGTCATTATCCGGTAAAATTCATCTTCGATTTCGGAGGTATCCGTGTTCGGGTCATACATCTTTTCCGCGGCGGCGATAGCCCGGGCAACGCGGCGGAAAAGCTCTTCCGGTTTTTCGACGGGTTTGCCATCCTTGTCTTTCTGAAGATATCGTTTTTCGAGGACACGAAGCGCGTTTTCACTGAGTTGAAGGCCTTTGGGGGCACGCGCTTTTCGCCTGGGTCGGGTAGCCTGTTCTCTCATCGGTCTGGTCTCCTTTTCTTCGCTGTCGGGTTTTGGGTTGTTTTCTTTATGGTTATTCAAGGGTGTTTTATCCGTTTCGGTTTCGCTTTTATTTTCTTCGTTCGAATTCATAATTTCCTTGACGATTGCCTGAATTTCAGCCCGGCTCGGAATTCTTCGGACAGTCAGTTTTTGTTTCGGTACCAGGTCCTCCATACCCGGGAGCGGCTTGCGTAACTGCTCCAGGCGCTCGATGACTCTCTTGGTAAGCTGCTCTATCTTATCCTTGTCACGCAGTCCCATCGATTCGGCGTCGGCGACGACGGCTTTCAAGATATCGGTATGGTCCAGTTCTCCGGTGGTTCGGTTTTTCGGGGTTGGCTCGTCACTCATCTGCGGCTCCTGTGCCTCGGTTTTTTTGTTTCGGTTACCTCTCCGGGAATCAATGGCAACTGGCTGGTCGGGCCTGGTTTTTCCGGTTCGTCACTCACAAGGTTATCGATTTCACGCTTGAGGGCGGTAATATCGGTGAACTCCCGGTAGACGCTGGCGAACCTGATATAGGCGATATAGTCGAGATTCTTGAGCCGTTTCATGACCATGTCGCCGATAGCGGTCGAAGGAATCTCGGCTTTATTCAATCCTTCAATCTCAGATTCGATATCTTCGACCATCCGGTCGATAGCGCCGGTCGGGAGCGGCCGCTTTTCGCAGGCTTTCCGTATCCCTGAGAGGAGCTTTTCCTTGTTGAATTCCTCGCGCCGGCGGTCTTTCTTGATGACGTAGATACTGACTGGCTGCAGTCGTTCATAGGTGGTAAATCGCTCATTACAGCCGAGGCACTGGCGGCGACGGCGGATACCGTCGACGGTGTCGCGGGAATCGATTACCTTTGAGTCACTGTGGCCGCAATATGGGCAGTTCATCTAGAAACCTACACTATATAGCATGAGGAATTAAAAATACCACAATATGTAGTACTTGTCAAGGTTGAGTCAACAGGCGTGAAAGCGGAGAAAATCCACAAAAGAGGGAGAAAATGAAAGAAAAAACAAAAAAATTCCCCCTCCCACGCAGTTTATTTGTCGCAGAGCAAATACGTCGACCGCATGAGAGGGGGGATAAAGGGGGGTGAGTACTCGGAAAACCACCAAAATGAGTCGATAAAAGCCCGTGGAGTACTCAGAGACAACAAGTTACTGGTGCATACTTCACACCGAAATCGGTTTAACAACACAGGCTGCTGGTAAAGACAAATCTGTCCTTTTACGGCAACAGGCTCTGCGAGCAGCCTGAGTTGTTTTCTGAAACCCACCCTTTACAGTAAGACACTATTCAGTTGTAATGTTACCGCCCCTAGTTGGCGGAAATGGATTTTTGCGGCTTGTAAGCCGGAGCTGCTGTTTGCCGGCGATGATTAAAGAGAGGCCGGCGGCGCAGGAATGACGGAACATCGAGTTCATCTTCCCTGGTTTTCAGGGTGGTAAGGAACTCGGTCATTTCCGTGTCCTTGCTCAGGTCAACCGGAGTGTTCGTTGTGGCGAATCCGGTGGCGATAAGGGTAATCTTAATTTCGTTCTCCATACCGGGGTCATGGGCGACGCCGAAGATAATGTTTGCTTCCGGATCGACTGCCTGTCTGATGACCTCAGCAGCTTCGTTGACCTCGAACAGGGTCAGGCTGGCGTCACCGACGATGTTGAAGAGGACGCCCTTGGCGCCGCTTGCCGAGGCATCGAGAAGCGGACTTGACAGGGCGGCTTTGGCGGCATCGACAGCTCTGTTCTGGCCTCTGCCGCTGCCCATGGACATCCAGGCGGGCCCGGAGTCTTTCATGACTTTATTGACGTCGGCGAAGTCGAGGTTGATAACGCCGGGTACGGTAATGACTTCGGAGATTGCCTGAACGCCGTGGCGAAGGACATCGTCAGCCATCTTGAAAGCTGAATCGACGGCCGTTTTCTGGTCGCACATTTCAAGCAGTTTATCGTTGGGAATAATAATAAGGGTATCGACCTTATCCATCAGGTTGTTAATGCCATCATCGGCGACGGCCATTCGATTGTGGCCTTCGAACGAGAACGGTTTTGTTACGACAGCAATTGTCAGGGCCCCGCTCTGCTTTGCAATTTCTGCTACGACAGGCGCTGAACCGGTACCGGTTCCACCGCCCATACCGGCGGTAATGAATACCATATCCGCGCCGGAAACGACACTCTTGAGATCGTCACGGCTTTCTTCGGCGGCTTTCTGTCCGAGCATGTGGTCGCCCCCGACGCCGAGTCCCCTTGTCAAACGTTCGCCAAGCTGGATACGGGTAGGTGCTTCCGTAAGGGCCATAGCCTGGGCATCCGTGTTCATGGCGATAAATTCAACGCCCTGGATATTCTCCTGGACCATTCTGGTTACGGCATTGCAGCCACCGCCGCCGAGACCGATAACCTTAATTTTGGCCGGATTTAAGGTAAAACTTGATTTAGCCATCTCCTCCTCCTTTTATCAACTCATTCATTTTCATTTTTTATATTAGTTATCATCTAGCTGAAAAGATTCTTTAACTGGGTTGCGATTTTTCTGATGCCGAAATTGAACTTGAAAGGTTTTATGTTCTGCGGTTTCTTGTACTTGGCCCCCCAAAGAGTCAGGCCGACACTGGTGGCATACGCGGGATCGCAAAGGGCATCACTGATTCCGGGTATGTTGACAGGACTGCCTATCTTGACCGGAATGCGGAGCATTTCCCGTCCCAGCATATCGATGCCGGGCAGGTTGGAACTACCACCGGTAAGTACCAGTCCGGCAGGTACTACCGATTCATAGTTAGAGCGTGGTAACTCGAGAGTAATCAGTCTGAGAATTTCTTCGGTACGGGCTCTGATGATTTCAGAGAGGTCCTGGTACGAAATGCCATGACCGTTTTTGGATATCGGGTCGGATTCCGCGCCTTCGTAGACCGGCATGACGCTGCCATACTTCTTCTTCATTTCTTCGGCGACCTCGAAAGGCAGACCGA
The DNA here is from genome assembly GCA_964579355.1 of uncultured Dehalococcoidales bacterium. Lineage (GTDB taxonomy): Bacteria > Chloroflexota > Dehalococcoidia > Dehalococcoidales > UBA2162 > MGML01. The sequence continues at coordinate 14,705 of CAZOGR010000006.1, forward strand.
GGCCGATGGCAACATCCCTGGTCATCTGGTACCCGGCGACGGGGAGAATAGCGGTATGCCAGATACTGCCATCCTTGAAGATGGCAACATCGGTGGTTCCGCCGCCGATATCGGCCAGGACGACACCAACCTGTTTTTCATCTTCGGTCAGCACGGATTCGCCGCTGGCCAGGGGCTCGAGGACCAGGTCATCAATCTCAATACCGATACCCCTGATGCATTTCGTCATGTTTTGAATTGAAGCGACGGCGGCGGTGATGACGTGGGTTTCCACATCGAGGCGGAAACCGTGCATGCCGACCGGATTTTTAACGCCGGACTGACCGTCAACGGCGTAGTGTCTCGGGATGACATGAAGAAGTTTTCTGTCGTTCGGCACTTTGATACTCTGGGCATTCTGAAGAACCCTCTTCAGGTCGTCCGGTCTGACCAGCCGGTCATTGCGGGTAATGGCAACGACCCCCTGGTTGTTCAGGGAAGTAACATGTCTTCCTGTGACCCCGACATAGGCTGATTCTACTTTGTAACCACTTGCTTGCTCTGCTTTCCTTACGGACTCTCGGATTGCCTCTTTTGCTTCATTAATGTTGACCACCAATCCTTTGTGCAGTCCATTCGACGGTGAGATGCCGACACCGGCTACCTGGATTCTGCGGCTATCGGTTGCTTCTGCGATTGTGGTGCATATCTTGGTCGTTCCAACATCAATGGAGACTACTAAGTTCCGATTTCTCATTAACCCCCTCCTTTTATCTAGATTTTTTATTTCTGCGAGCTAGATGAACTATCACATCTGGTAACCCCCTTTGTTTATCTTAGATGCTTATTCTTTATCTCCCTTTTCATTTTTGGTATTCTCCGGTAGTATTTTCGGTACGGCGGCGGGGTGGAGGCGCCTAGATTACCGCGTACGTTTTCCGTAACTCTTTCAGCAGGGCCGGCTTTTTCCAGACATTACCGTTCGATTCGGTATCCGTTTCCGAGCAGAGTTTCTCGATAATGCCGAACCGTTCTTCGGGAGCGACGATTCGTTCGACGACTCTCATCCGGGCACTGCGGCTGCGGGGATTGCTCGAGAGTTCTTCGGGTGAAGGAGTAATTACTCTCTTGTTGAGCTGCCGAAGGCTTGCCTTATGTCCGCAGGTACAGACCGGTATCTCGGGCGGGCAGATACAGTTTTTCGATTCGAGCTGGAAGAACTGCTTGACAATCCGGTCTTCAAGCGAATGGTAGCTGATGACGACCAGCCTGCCTTCGAAGCCGAGGATCTCCATCGCCTGCCGAAGTGTCTGTTCAAGGTATTCGAGTTCCCTGTTGACGGCGATACGCAGAGCCTGGAAGGTCTTGGTTGCCGGGTGAATCTTTCCCTGTCTCTTGCCGACCACTTTTTCGATAATACCAACCAGTTCGAAGGTTGTTTCAACCGGTCTTTCCGCAACGATGGCAGCGGCGATTCTACGCGAGGCGCTTTCTTCTCCGTACAGCCGGATAATGCCGGACAGTTCTTCTTCCGAATAACCGTTCACGATATCGGCGGCGGTTATTTCCTGGTCCGGGCTGAACCGCATATCGAGCGGAGCATCCGTCTGAAAACTGAAGCCACGGCCGGCTTCACTCAGTTGCATCGACGAGAGGCCGAGGTCGAGCAGTACCCCGTGAACGGGGATGAAGTCATATTTATAGCAGATAGACTTGAGATTGACGAAATTATCGTTGACCAGCATGATTGAGTTACGGTAGTCTTTCAACCGTTTCCTGGCAATCATGATGGCGTTCGGGTCGGCATCGATACCCAGCAATTGGCCGCCGGGGCGGATGTGTTCGAGAATTGCCGCGGCATGTCCGCCGGCACCAAGGGTGCAGTCCACATACCGGCCACCCGGCTGAACTGCCAGTCCCTGGATAACCTCTTCGATTAGTACCGGAATATGAGCAGGTGAAACCATTTCAGATTTCCTAACGTCTTTCCATGCTTTCGATAATCTGCCAGGCCTGTTCCTGACTTATCGCTTTCTCCGCTTCCCACTGCTCTTTATTCCATAATTCGAGGTAGGTGTTGACACCCGCGATGACGAGTTCGTCTCCGATTCCCGCATACTCACGCAATGGGACAGGCAGGGCGATTCTTCCCTGATTATCTATTGTTAAATTAAAGGCCGTGGCGAAAAACGCCCGGTTGAGTCTTCTCATTTTACTGGCAGCCAGGGTATCGCTTCCCAGTGAGGCAGCCAGTTTGTTCCATTCCGTGAGTGAATAGGCGATGATATACTTTTCAGGGCCGCTGGTGAGAACCACACCGTCTTTGAGGTCCTTTCGGAACTTAGGCGGGATGGGTACTCTGCCCTTTTCGTCTATCTTATATTCGAATTCGCCTAAAAACATTTCCGGTTGTTCTCTTTGCGGGTGTTATTCTACACCACAATTTACCATAATTCACCAATATTTACCATTTTGCACTACTATCTTTATTTTGTCAACCCCTTTTACATAAATTCCAGTAACAAATGTTAAAATACTTTAATTTCACCGAAATTTGAGCCTGAACCAGTGGAAAAGCGGTGAAAAAAAAGGTACGGAAAATAAAAAAAATGCTGAAAAATCCGGGGGTGTTTTTACCCCGGGGGAGAAAATGGGGGAGAATTCCGGGGAAAAAGGGGGGAGAACTATTCTCCTGTCCGGCAGTTTACGGGCGAATGCGGCTTTCCCGGTGGGGGAAAATGGTAAACCGGCCGGATGAGATGTCGTCGGGGAGGCTGCCTTTTCGCTCAGGCATCCCTGTGTTAGAATGAAATCTGTATCATGAGAATCGACGTACTGACACTCTTTCCGGAAATGTTCGAGAGTATTCTCGGGTCTGCCATATTCAAGCGGGCCGGAGACCGCGAGCTCGTCCGGGTAATAACGAGGAATATCCGGGATTACACCCATGACCGCCACCGCACTGTCGATGACTGTCCGTACGGGGGAGGGGCCGGCATGGTCTTAAAACCGGAGCCGGTGTTCGAGGCGGCGGAGGCGACGATTTCGGAGATACTTGAGGAAACGCCCTCTATAAATAAGGAAGATATTCCGGTGATTTTACTGACGCCCCAGGGCCGGCTGCTCTCACAGGAGACAGCCCGGCAGTACGCCGGGGCGGCGAACATTATCCTGATATGCGGCCATTACGAGGGAGTCGACGAGCGGATACGGGAGTACCTGGTAACCGATGAGATAAGTATCGGCGACTACGTGCTGAGCGGGGGAGAAACGGCGGCGATGGTGGTGATGGATGCGATAGTCCGGCTTGTTCCGGGGGTACTCGGTTCGGAAGAATCATCTATCGAGGAATCCCATTCCAACGGGCTGCTGGAGTATCCGCACTATACCCGGCCGCCGGTTTTCCGGGGATGGGAAGTACCGGAGATACTGTTATCAGGGCATCACGCGAAGGTGGCGGAATGGCGCCGGGAGGAATCGGTCAGGCGGACGGCGAGAAAGCGGCCCGATTTACTGGATAAGGCTGATTTAACGCCCGGCGAAAAACAGATTGCGGAGGGGTTACGTAAACCTTACAAATAATATATAATGGTAGTCGGAGAGGAATGATAATGAACATAGAGTCAGTCGTTGAAATCAAACCAAATTTAAATATCCCTGATATTACCTCCGGTGATACGGTCAGAGTCCATTCGAGAATCGTCGAAGGCGATAAAGAACGTATCCAGGTATTTCAGGGAGTTGTTATTAAAATCAGAAACCGTGGAATAGCCTCGAGTTTTACCGTACGACGCGTTGCTTACGGCGTCGGTGTGGAAAGGACCTTTCCTTTTCATTCTCCCCGTGTCGAAAAAGTGGAGCTGGTGCGGCGCGGCAAGAAACGCCGGGCGAAGCTGTACTATCTGCGTAATCTGAGTGTCAAGACATCCCGCCTGCGGGAGAAGCGGTTAACCCAGAAAGAGATGGAACGCGAGAACGAGAGAATCCAGAAGCTTGGCGGCTCTCAGGCTGTCGGTGAAATGACCGATGTCATGGATGAGGCAGCCGAAAACGCGGAAACCGTAACCGGGCAGGAAGAAGCGACAGAATAAGTCAGGTAATCTCATCGGAGCAGATGATGAGATATGCTGAGGTCAGTGTCAATTCCCCCGCAGCATTGCGAAGAACATTCAGTTATTCCATACCGCCGGGACTTCATCTTCAGGAGGGTCAGGCGGTATGGGTTCCGTTTGGCGATAAAACACTCCAGGGTGTTGTCTTTGCCGTAACCGATACCCCTGCTTTTGAAGAAACCCGGGACATCGTCGGGTGTATCGAGTCGGACCCCGTTCTCTCTCCGGTTTACCTCGAACTGGCGTCATGGATAAGCAGTCACTACCTTGCCCCTCTTTTCAGCGTCATTTCGCTGATGCTTCCCCCCGGTTACGACCGGCAGGCAGTCGCCTGCCTCACCGCTGCTCTTACGGAAGAATACGAAATTTCATCGCTCTCTCCGGACCAGGCTTCGGTAATCGAGTTTCTGCGGAACAACGGCAGGTTACTACAGAAAGAAGTAGAAAAACAACTCGGACAGCGGAAAACGCGTCGGGCGGTCTCGGCTCTTGTTGCCAGAGGACTGGCGAAGAGAGAGTACGAACTCGAACCTTTTAAAGTCCGCACGAAAACCGAAACGAGAGTTTTCCTGCTCATCGACCGGAATGACGCTGGCAGTATCATTTCCGAACTGAAGAAAAAGAAGACAACTGAAAAACGGGTGGCCCTGCTGGAATTTCTGTTCGAGAGCAACAAAGCACTTCCGGTTGCAGACGTCATCCGACGCACCGGGATTTCGAGAAGCACCGTCAATTCGCTGGTGAAATCGGGGTATATCGCTCTCGAACAGGTTGAAGTCAGGCGGAATCCGCTGGCATCGCAGGCGGTCAATATTTCTTTCCCGCTGACCCTGACGGCTTCGCAATCGAACGTTTACCGGGAAATCTGCGAAGGAATCAGTCGGGCACGCCCGGGATTTCCGGAGGTGTTTCTCCTCCACGGGGTGACCGGCAGCGGAAAGACGGAAGTGTATCTGCAATGCCTCTCCGAGGCGGTCAAACAGGGCAGACGGGGCATCGTGCTGGTGCCGGAGATATCGCTGACTCCCCAGACCATCGAACGGTTTTCCTCCCGTTTTCCGGGGAGGGTGGCGGTGCTGCACAGCCGGCTTTCGATTGGCGAACGGTACGACGAATGGCAGCGGATACGGCGGGGCGAAGCGGATGTCGTCATCGGGCCGCGGAGCGCCGTATTTGCGCCGCAACCCGACCTCGGATTAATCATTCTCGACGAAGAGCACGAATGGACGTACAAGCAGCAGGACTTGCCTCGCTACCATGCCCGGGATGTGGCGGTCAAACTGGCGGAACTCCGGGGGGCGGCAGTAGTACTGGGCAGTGCGACGCCGGATGTCGAATCGTACCACTCTGCCGAAGAAGGACATTACCGGCTCCTTGAGCTTTCTCAGCGGGTGACTCCCTTCGAGGGCGCTCCGCTGCCGAAGGTTGAAGTAGTCGACCTTCGGGCCGAACTCAAATCCGGAAACCGCAGTATGTTCAGCCGCTCTCTGGCTTCGGCGATACGGGCGGCGCTGGCGGGAAACGAGCAGGTGCTGCTTTACCTGAACCGGCGTGGAGCGGCAACGTATATACAGTGCCGGGACTGCGGGTTCGTGCTGCGGTGCAGGCGGTGCAACGTACCGCTTGCCTACCATCTGGCCGAGGATTTACTGGTCTGCCATCAGTGTAACCGGCGGTCCCGTTCTCCGGAGCGGTGCCCGGAGTGCGGCAGCCGGAGAATCAGGTATTTCGGAGCAGGTACCCAGAAACTGGAGCAGGAAACGGCCGAGGCGTTTCCGGGAGCAAAGCTGTTGCGGTGGGACAGCGATACGACGGTGAAGAAAGATTCGCACCGGGAGATACTCGAACAATTCCGGAACCACGAAGCCGATATACTCATCGGCACCCAGATGATTACGAAAGGGTTGGACCTGCCGCTGGTCACGCTGGTCGGGGTCGTGTCTGCCGATACCGCGCTTAATTTACCGGATTTCCGTTCCGGTGAGCGGACGTTTCAGCTTTTAAGCCAGGTAGCAGGGAGAGCGGGGAGGGGGCCGCGGGGAGGGCAGGTTATCATTCAGACATACACGCCGGAGCATTACGCCATCCGGGCGGCATCGCATCACGATTACCGCAGCCTGTATCAGAAGGAAATCGACTATCGGAAAGCACTGAACTACCCTCCTTTCAGCCGACTTGCCAGCCTGATATTTTCACACGGCAGCGATGAAGCCTGCCGACGGGAAACAGAGAAAATGAAGGCTGAACTTACGGCGAGGATAGCTTCCGCCGGTATATCAGGGATGAGCCTGATAGGGCCGGCGCCGGCGTTCATTCACCGGCTCAGGGGCAGGTACCGCTGGCAGATAATCATTCGGGGGAACAGCCTTTCCGGTTTTCTCGGCGAGATAGTATTTCCCCGGGGCTGGACGGTAGACATTGACCCTGTCGGTCTATAATAAGTACAATTATAGAAGGAAGGGTTATTTTCAGGTGAAGGTGTCATGGCAGTGTTACCAATCAGGACGTATCCTGACCCGGTGTTACGGGAAAAAGCGAAAAGGATAAAAACAATCGAACCGTCTCTACGCAAGCTTGCAGCCGATATGCTGGAGACAATGCATGCGGCTCCCGGTGTGGGGCTGGCGGCTCCGCAGGTGGGGGTTTCGGTGAGACTTATCGTTATCGGTAACATCGAGGATGTCGAGGACTTTGCCCTGATTAACCCGGAAGTCGTCAAGAAAAAGGGTGAACGGGTAGTCACCGAAGGCTGCCTGAGTGTTCCCGGGTACACCGGTACCATCAAACGGGCGGAGACGGTTACGGTCAAAGGGCGGGATATCGACGGCCGGGAAGTCCGGATAAAAGCTGACGAACTGCTGGCGGAAGCCCTCGAACATGAAATCGACCATGTCAACGGCATTTTGTATATAGACTATATAGAAAATGAGGCTGACCTCAAGAAGATAGAGCCGAGGAAGTTCGAGGAAGCGGATAAAGAGTCAGAAGAAGCGGGATAACCTTCACCGTCTAAGGGTGTTTATATCGCCAAATCGAAAGGTAAATCGCTTATATCTCGAAGTCTTTTTCCCTCGACCATTGTTTTAAGGATATCCATCTGGTCCTGGTTCTTAAGTTCTTCAATTGTCTGTTGAAGCTCAAATAATGCAAAATGATAGACACAATCGATATCTCCTGTTCCCATCGCTAGAGCGGCGAGCCTGGTAGGGAGGGGTTCGGCAGATACGGCTACGATATGCGGTACATGACCTTTTCGATTCCGTATCAGATTCAGGGCTTCGGTTCGAGTATTTTGCGATCTATCACTCCGGATAGTCCATTTACATGATATAACCGCATGTAATAAAGGGGTATTCCTTTCGGAATTTTCTTTTCTTAGCGGGGTATATTCAGCAATGTGGTCCCGACTCTTTATTATTTCACCGTGACTGTTTATTTCATTGTCCTCCAGGGGAGTTCTCCCGATGACAATATCAGGTTTAACGATATAGTCTCCTCCAAGAGCAGATCTCAGGTTCTCGTGTTCCTTGATTATGTCTTCCAGGCCTTTCAGGTGCTCGTACTGTTCGAATTGCGATATGGTAGTTCGAATAGTATCATATATCCATTTCCCTGGTCGTAAATGCTGAAGCAGTTCAAATGCGTTGGCAATGAATTCGCGAGTGATTGACTCGAACAGACTCCCCGCAGTCTGTTCGGTGATGACGTTTTCCGTTAGGCTGTATGGAAGTTTATCTATGATACCCTGAGCTATCAGGCAACTGGACTTGTTACTGCCATCGGCGAAATTCGGATAGTTGTGACCGTTGTGTTCTCTGGTTCGTACTATCTCTTTACAAATGCGAGTATGGTAACTATCTCTAATATCCTTAATATTCATAACAGTCCATTTTAAGGTTTAGTTAATCCGATTACGTATTCCTGATGCATTCTGTTTTGTATTTGAGAATCGAGATTAACCGAATTACTTACCGGTAACATTCGCCGGTTTCTATCAAGATTACGTATACCGATCCCTTGAACGTAAAAACCTGTTTCTGAACCGATTTCTGCAAGACATAAACCTGTTTGCGTATCAATTCCTCGTAAGATGGATGTACCGACAACAAGAATTGCTGATTTCCCGTGTTTTAGTACACGCAGCATTTCAATCATGGATCGTCGCATTTCCGAAAAATATCGATGTACAACAACCCCCTTTTTTTTATCGACATGCATTATTTGATTGATAATACGGGTAGTATCTCCCGGCAATGTTTCGAGGACATTCCGGGTTGTGTTTTCACCGCCGATATATTCCTTACGTTTTTCTCCGAGGCTGTCGATAGAGTAGCCTAACCAGATGAGTGAAAATTTATGCGCTCGCATATAATCAATTGCGTTGGAGACATATGGCGGAGAAGTGACAATGAGGTCAACTGTGTTATCCCGTAAAGGCAGAGACTGAGCATTTGCCATTGATAAAAAGGTTGAGTTTTCAAATTGGCATTCAGGTAGTGCATCTACGTTTTTATTAAATCGTTTTCTAAACTCAGCTAAAGGTGATGAGAGGATTTTTGAATTGTAGTTATGTTTTACGACATCTGTGTCACTGCTGATAATTGTTGAACCATTTTTATCGGTAACCAGTTTCGCTTTATGTGGTCTCGTATGACCTAAATCGAGAGCTAACGACACTCCGCCGGATTTAGTAATAATAATCGAAGATAACGTTAATAAAAAAAAGGACCTGATTTCCTCTTCGGGGACTTTTTCAATCTGGTCAAGTAATGCCTGGATTTCAACTTGCGTGTCAGGTGCAAACCAGTAGTCGACGAATTGTTTTGTTTTTTCATCCCAACGGTGCTCAAGTTTACTGATAATCACTTCTCGACTGAATCTAACTGTTAATTCAGCTTCCGAAATCAAACTATCACCCAGAAGGGATAAGGTATGTTTCTTCATCGGACGTGTCTTCACCTTAGTGATGAGTATAGCTAAAGGGTCAATATCGAAACCGATTGCATTTCTTCGGTTAAGCAATGCTTCGAGTATGGTGGTCCCCGATCCCATCATGGGATCAAGGACGATATCCCCAAATCTTGTGAGTGAACGGATGAATTTCGCCGGTAATTGAGATGGAAATTTGGCAGGAAAAGAATGAAAATTGTGAGAAGAACCGTTATTCGATTCATCGTGGAAATTTAAATCTTCACGAAGCAAGGTCGATAATTCACCGGATACAGCATCCTGATATAAACAGTCTTTGAAAAAAGTCAATTGCGTAGCTTCTTTCATCTGAAAACCGAACCTTATCTCCGTACTGCCTTATCTTATCGTATAGCTGTGATTTTGTCTATATAAAAAGAGAACGATAATTGCAATTACCGTTCTCTTCCGATGTTATTTCGTTTATTGAATCAGTTTGAATACGTTTTAAAAGCTGTCCGCGCAGGCGGGTTTGAAAGCCGTGCGCAGTACCTTATCCCAAAGGGGAAGGCAATTCGGGTCGATGACGTCGAGCCGTCCCATCTGCCAGGCTTCGGTGGCGCTTATCTGTCCGAAGAAGAGGAGAGTCAGGGTGCTGAGGGGCATCTCAAGCTGAGGCGATTCGGAGGTCGAACTTACCCGGCTGCCGTCAGGCGAGGCTTCTAGTTTCCAGGTGCCGTTATTCCAGGGGCAGAAGTCGTCGTAAACCTTGAAAACAAGTGTTCCGGTTTCGTTATAGCCGCGTTTATCGAGGGCGTTCGGGATATCGACGATGCGGGCGAGCAGTCCGTCGCGACTTGTTGTATTAAGCTTTCTCGGTTCGAGGAGGAGGTGAGGTAACGGGTCATCGACCGGGACGTGCAGGCAGGTGACATCGATGATGACATCCATCCGGCTGAAGTATTCCCAGATTGCCCGGAAGGCCGAGGGGGAATTCCATGCGATATCTGAAATTTGAATGTTCTGGCTCCACCGGTTCGGCCCGTCGAGGATAAGGGCGGCTGTATATAGCATGTACCCCTGCGGTTCGCCGGCTTCTTCGTAAATAACATAAAAATTCAGGTGGTGTTCCGGCTGGTTGGGCGGCGGATTGAGTTTCCGTTTCCAGTTTTCTTCGCTACGCTGAAGATAGCCGGTTCTTTTTGCGATAAACCGGTTATACAGTTGGGCGAAAATCTTCAAATCAGACTCGCTGCCTTCCCGGAAGGTTCCGACGGGTTCCTTGCCGCCGATAAACTGAATGAATCGCGGTTCGACGGTATAGGAGCAGTTTGTTACCACCGGTGAATAGCCGTACCGTCGGTAAATCGCTGCCCGCGAAGCGTAGAGTGCCGAGAGCGGCAGTTTGCCTTCCTCATGGAGATTTTCGAAGTGTTTAGAAGTTACCTTGCGCAGGAAGCCGTGTCTCCGGTACACGGGGTGGGTACCGACATCGGTAACCCCGGCGAACGGGACAATACCGCCGTTGAGAACCAGCGACATGTTCCACGCAGCATACGAGGTGACGAGCTTGCCGTCCCTGAAGGCGCAGAGTGTCAACTCAGGGTCGAGATTGTCGGGAGCGGTCATCATGAGAGCCGCTTTAACGACCTTTCTGAAATCGTCCATTTCTTCCGGTCTGGCTTTACGAATTTCGAATTCCATATATCCTCTCAGTTCTCCTCGCCGGCAACAGGCGGTGAGGTCGGTTATTGAACACTATTGTCATGCAGGTACTTTTTCGCCCACTCTACAAGGTCGCCTTCGAGTATCTCGAAGTCGGGGGTAATTCCCTGGCCTTCGATAAGCCGTCCGTTCGGGGTCAGCCAGCGGTGAGTGGTGATATAGATGCCGGAATTGTCATCGAGTTTGAACAGGGTGTTGACACTGCCTTTGCCGTAGGTGACGGTTCCGGCAACAACCGCCCTGTCGTAGTCCTGCAAGGCTCCGGAAAGGACTTCGCTGGCGCTGGCGGTATAATTATCGGTCAGGATAACCATCGGTATACTGGTTTTTCTTCCGCTGTTTCTGACCGAATAGGAGTCTCTTTCTCCGGCATTATTCTGCGAATGAAGAATGTAGCCGTCTTTCAGAAAACGGCTGGTGACATCGACGACCGAAGAGAGCAGTCCGCCCGGATTGCTCCTCAGGTCGAGTATTATTCCGGCGGCCGAATTTTCTTCTATCTCCCTGAGAATGGGGGTCAGTTCGTTGTTGGTGCGTTCGGTGAAATTGGTTATCTGGA
>CAZOGR010000007.1:0-6079 GCA_964579355.1 uncultured Dehalococcoidales bacterium
ACGTCCTGCTGCTCGACGAACCGTTTTCCGCCCTCGATGCCATGGTCAAAGAACGACTCGAAGTGGAACTGCTGAATCTCCAGAAAATCTATGACGGCCCGATTCTCTTCATCACCCACAATCTCTCCGAAGGGTATAAACTCGCTTCGAAGATTGCCGTTTACGATTCCGGAACGGTCGTCCAGTGCGACAAAAAGGAAAAACTTGTCAACTCTCCGGCCAGCCTCACCGTCGCCCGCCTGACCGGCTGCAGGAATATTTTCTCGGGAGAGATATCGAAAGTATCGGGCGGCAATGTCTGGATAGACGTCCCCGGATACGGCGCTTTCAGAACCATTCTTCACCATCCCGAAAATTCCTGCCTGGTGCCCGGGCTTCAGGTCGCTTTCGGCATCCGCTCCGAGCACGTCCGGTACGCTGACGGAAACACGGAAAACACCCTTTCCGGCACCGTCATGGCGGTCATTCAGGAAATCACCTCCAACCGGTGTATCTTCCGGTCGGTACGAAACCCCGAAGAGAGTTTCGAAGCGATATTCCGGACCGGCACGCATGACGGCATACTCGAAACGGGTGTGGAAACCGATTTTTACCTGCCCCCGGAATACATTGTTGTTATCGGCCGGTACCTCAACCAGCCCCCGCCGTAACGGTATTGCCTTTTGATTCCTCCCCTGCCTTTGTTACAATAGGAGTACCGGATGATTTCACGAGGAGAATGAACATGCGCGATTTCAATGAAACCGATAAGCAGAAGAAAAAGGCCCGGCGGGAAGTACCGGAGAATCCGGCGAACCTTTCGCCGGAGAAGCTGGCCGGCCTCGAAAAAAAGGTGAAAGAGGCGTTAAAGGGCGTTCATCTTTCCTGCCCGGTTGCCTGGACAATCGCTAAAAACGAAGGCGTTCCCCGGATAGCAGTCGGTGCCTTGACCGATAAGCTCGGCGTCCGGGTTACCGACTGCCAGATTGGCGCCTTCAAGGTAGAAAAAACCCTCTATGACGGACCGGCCACGGAAAAACTCAGCGAGGAACTCCTGAAGGAAATCGAAACCCTCAATGAAGCCGGCACCCTTACCTGTGAAAAAACTTTCGAACTCGCGGGAAAATACAAGGTCAAACCAATCACAATAGGCAACGAAACCATCGCCCGGGGTATCAAGATTCGCCAGTGCCAGTTAGGGTGTTTTTAAAAAGTCATTTTTCAGTTTTTTCCTTCTTGACTTGAAGCGAAAAAATAGCGATAATAATTATGGTTTTTAACCATCCCCGCATCGGTGTTCCCCGATAGCTCAACGGTAGAGCAAGCGGCTGTTAACCGCTAGGTTTTTGGTTCGAATCCAAATCGGGGAGCCATTTTATTTCCAGCAACTTTTTTCTGCACCAAATCATCAGAAGTTTATAAGGAATATTGCCAGGAGAATCACTAATTATCTTATAAAACCTTCATGTTTACCAGGTCATCAGGAAAAATGAGTATACGGCCATTTGAACAAAGATAAAGGAAGACCTCGTCATGAGGTCTTCCTTTATCTTTAGCTTACGAATCAGCCTACAATAATTGAGCAAGTGTAATCAGTATTTCAGCTTGTTCATTGCTCAAAGCTTTACCGGTTTGAGCGTTAACTTCGTTGATAAACGCATTAAGGATGTTCAGCATGGCCTTTTTATTCCCACGATTCTCAGCGGCTTCCGCCGCGTCCAGTTTAGCTTGTAAAGACTTCATTATACCAGGCGCGGTAACAAACTGCTTTATCAAATTTCTCATACCCTTATAAGAAACCACTACGGTAAACGATGTTGAACTCGTTGCGACATTACCGGCTGCATCGATTACCGTTGCAGAGAAGGTATTGAGACCGACGGGAAAGGAGCAGGCTAACCCACAGATAACCTCACCGGTGTTGGATGCAATACCTGATAAGTTGTCAATCGCTGTGTATGAGATATTTATGGTATCACTCACCAGGTACACACCAGCATTGCCGGTATATTCTATTACAGGCGCAGTGGCATCTCGTTTGATGGTTATACTTTCAGATGTTGTGCCTCCTTCAGAAGCAGCCTCACAAGTAAAAATCGTTCCTGAAGTATCCTCGCTAAGAGTGACAGATTCATCTCCGGTGGAGTTAATGATAGTGGATTCATCATCAACAATATCCCATGAAACAGTGACGTCCGAGGTATACCAGTTGTTATTTCCGAGTGTTCCCGTTACTTCCGGGGTAATAACGGGAGGGGTGGTATCTTCCGGTTCCAGCCCACTAGAATAAGATGTCAATATTTCAGCCGGAGTCAGGGCACGACTATATATCTTGACTTCATCGATTTTCCCGGCCCATGGTCCTCCGGGATTTTTGTAGGAAGAGATACCGATTCTTCTGGGAAGAGAAGTATTCGTTAAAGGACCAGACACAGAACGATCGACTCCATCCGGCTGGTTAGTACTCGTCGCTTCCAGTTGGCCATTAAGATAGAGTTTGGTACTGCTACCGTCATAAACCCCGACAACATGTAACCATTCTCCGTTTGCCAGCTCCGGATAGTTGTTACGTATCGCCATTCCTCTGTTATAGACCGCCCAGTACGAGGCGTCCGATAATGCAATAGCGGCATTAATGTCCGGCTGATCCTTCGCTCTCACTCCAAAAATGATATTTGTTCCTCTGAAAGAAGCTGGGAGGTATCTGGAATCAGAGGCTACGGTAGCAAGGTGCAAACTGAACAGACTATTATTTGAAAAGCTGTCTTCATCACAGGCATTCACAATGTACCTGCGTCCGGGACTGGCGGGTAAATTCTCCGGATTAATCCACGCTTCGACAGTCAGAGCTTCGTAATTATTTCCAAGGGTAGCGTCGTTGATATCAATATAGTCATTTATGCCATCAAAGCTCAGCCCTTCCCTGGAAACACCGGTAGTCCATGTTGCTCCGTAAATGGTGCCGTTGTATTCACCGCATGAATCATAAACCATATTTCCACTGCCTTCATCAAACTGCCAATGGCACTGAAATTCCTCCAGGTTGACAGGTTCTGAGGCAGACACCGGGGATATCGACCCAAACAGTACTACCATTATCAAGGTTACCAGTATCAACCATCTTGAAGATCTAAACACCCTGTACTCCTTTAGTAATATTTTACTAATGTGAGGTTATATTGCCATTTATTAATTTTTATTAACACAAATATTACCCATTATCGTTATTTTTTGGCCTCAAGTCAAGAGGGATTTACGGTTACCGCTTGCCGTCCACATTTGTTTCTGTCGATAAGATAAATTAAGATAAGACCACCGTAAAATGCAGCCCGGAAAATCCTTCTTCGGACGTGTGAGATATTGAAACGGGCTGATTTTATAGATTGCCGCGTCGTCCCGATTGTCATTGTAACGTATATAGGATTATCGGGACTCCTCGCAAAAGCGAAGGAAGGTGTCAGGTGCTCTCATAAACACGAACAAACACAGACCGCCTTTGCGAGCCATCCGTCAACAGGAGGCGAAGCAATCCATATCGATTTTCCTGTTCCGCTGGTGTATTGGGCTGATTTCTACTCACAGGACACATTTTGTCCTGAGTCAGAAAAACTGAGCAGGACTGTTTGCCAAACGGATTATAAAAAAACGGGGGCTTTCACCCCCGTTTTTTGTCAATCGAATACGCTTCTACAGCGCCTTGCAAGCAATCTCCGAAATATCGTAAACCTCAATCTCCGTCCCGTACTCGGCAACGGCATCCCGGAAATTCTTGACGCACCACGGGCAGCTCGTAACGATCGCCGTCGCTCCGGTCGCCTTCGCTTCCTTCAAGCGTTCGTTGGCCGTCCACAGCGAAAGCTCGGTGTTCGCCTGGCTGACACCCGCCCCGGCGCCGCAGCACCACGAGTTCTCCCGGCATCGCTTCATCTCCACCAGTTCAAGGCCTTTGATTCCCTTCAAAATCTCTCGCGGCACGTCGTAGAGCGCCTTCTCGCCGAGGTGCCTCCCCAGGTGGCACGGATCGTGGTACGTCACCTTCATCGGCACTTCTTTCGTCAGTTTCAGGCTGCCGTTCTTAATCATCCGGGAGAGGAACTCCGTAAAATGAAGCGCTTCGTACTTCGGCTCGATGCCCGTCTTCGGGTACAGGTTCTTGAAGGTGGCATACCCGTCCGAACAGGAAGTAACCACCGTTTTCACCCCCAGCGAATTGAATGTCTGCATGGTGTGCTCGGCATACTTGGTGAACTCGCCGGTGTAGCCTATCTCATACGACCGCCCGCCGCAACAGCATTCCTCGGCGCCCATGATGCCGACATTCACCCCGGCGGCTTTCATCAGCGTTATGACGCTCTTCTGGATGTTCCAGAGCTCCTCCTGGTAGGAAAGCAGGCAGCCGGCATGGTAGAGTACCTCGATGCTTTCCTTGGTAGCGTTTTTAATATCAAGACCCTTCGCCCAGTCGCCCCGTTTCGTTTTCGGTTCGCCGAAGACGTTGTCCTCGCCCCGCAGGCCGTAGTAAATCGCCATGTACTCAGGTTTCATCAGCCCCTGCGTCACCGCCTCTTCACGGGCTCCCCGGACAATCTCGAAAATGTGGGTGTGGTGGTAGACACTGCACTGCTGCTGGCAGGAAAGGCAGCCGGTGCAGGCATAGAGCCGTTCCCGAATTTCGTCGTCATCGAACGGCAGTTTGCCTTCGTACACTCCCCTGGCGATGGCTATCATCCCCGAAGGGAAAAATGATTCTTTTTGATACCGTTCTCCGGCCGGGCAGGAAGGGGTGAATATCTTAAGAACTTCCTTGCAGGTACCGCATCTCGAGCACCCGTAAAGCCACTCTTTGACGTCTTCCAGACTCATCGTTCCTCCTTGTTTTCAGATATGCCGTTCCTCATCGTTTACTCCTCCGGTGCCCCCCACCTGCCGGGATTCAGGATATTGTACGGGTCCATCATCTCTCTGACCCGCCGGTGCAGGGCAGTCAGTTCGGGACCGGCCCGCTCTTCGAGCTTTCTGACCGCCCAGACCGGTGTCTTGTACGGTATGAAGCCGTTCTCCAGCACCAGGTCAAGCTGCTCGTTCGTGCAGGCAATAACCCTTCTCACCGTCTCGGGGTCGCCTTTGTCGAACGGAATCATCCACCGCAACCCGACGAAATGGCCTTCATTCATGACCCGGGTGTACGCTCCCCGGCAGATATTGTACTTATCCTCGATGAGACAGCCTTTTTCGACGGTCTCGGCCCACCTGCTTAAGGGGCCGTAGCAGCCGACCCAGGCAAGGCCGCCGCCCGAACAGAGCACGCCGAGCGCCTGCATCGGGAATCCCGCCCGGCTGCTCGGATGCGGTTCGGGGATGTTGACCTTCATCGATTTCAGGTCTTCCCCGACCAGCTTGTTGAGCACGTTTATCTTGGCGGTAAGCTCTTCCTGCGAGTTACCGGAAACTTCGATTGATATCCCGAACTCCGGCTCGCCGGGTACTTTCTCCGGCGCCGGGTATATCGGCGCTTTTTCCCCGTTCATGGCTTTCATGGATATCTTGTTGAGAGCGAACGAGGTACCAATCATGTCGTCGACGACCCGGGTTCTGGCTATCTCCCGGTACAGCACCGCCGCGTCTGCGAAGTTGTACACCTGGTAGTTCAATCCGGCTTCATATTTCGGTTTCGGCCAGATACTGACCGCCATTTTGGTAATGATGCCGGTCGTTCCCTGCCAGCCGAGAAACAGGCCGGCCAGTTCCGGCATCGGCACCAGCGCCTGCCAGGTGTCGCTGACCGAGCAGGAACCGATTTTTACCAGTTCTCCGGTGCTGAGGAGTACCTCCAGGCCGGTTACCCAGGACGAAGCCGCCCCGTATCGGAAAGAAAGATTATCCAGTCCCTGTAAAATCGCATTGGTAATCACGCCCGTCGAAGGAGGCGAAAAAGCGTAGGTGTACATCAGGTCGGGATGATGCTCTTCGAGATAGGCTTTCATATGGCCGAAGGTGACTCCCGGCTCGACGACCGCGTACATGTCGACTGGGTTAACCTCGATTATCCGGTTCATCCGTTTCAGGTCGAGGATTATCCCGCCCTTGAGAGGAATCGCCA
>CAZOGR010000007.1:6179-25966 GCA_964579355.1 uncultured Dehalococcoidales bacterium
ATCCGGTTCATCCGTTTCAGGTCGAGGATTATCCCGCCCTTGAGAGGAATCGCCAGCCCGCCGATGTTCCCGCCGCCGACATACGGGTTCAGGGGAATGTTTTCTTCCCGGGCCAGTTTGACGATTTCCCTGACTTCCTCCAGCGACTTGGCGAGAACCAGTATATCGGGCATGTGTGGTTCGGCCGGCGTCAAGTCATAGGAATGTATGTACAGGTCGGCTTTGTTGACTGAGACATATTCGCTGCCGACAATGCTGGTCAGTTTCTCGACAACCGCACTCCTGACCGCTTCTTCCATTCTCTCTTCCTCCTTATTGTTTTTGTTCTTCATGGAAAATAGCATCAATAATAACCAAATATACACCATTCAGAAAAATAAAGAAAGTTTTTTCACACAAAAGGAGCGAAAAAGAGGAAAGTTGTTATGAAACGAAAGTACCGTCGCTGATATGCCTGGTTTTATCGGCAATTGCCGCCATTGCTAAGTCGTGGGTCGCGACGACGATTCCCACGTTCTCGTCGGAAGAAATGTCTTTGAGAAGCTTGAAGATGGACTGGCCGGTTGCCAGGTCGAGTTCGCCGGTCGGCTCATCCGCCAGTATCAGGGAAGGTTTATGGACGAGCGCCCGGGCAATCGCCAGCCGCTGCAGTTCCCCGCCGGATAACTCGTATGGCCGGTGTTTCGACCGTGCGCTCAACCCTACCTGCTCGATGCAAAGTTCCGCTCTCCGGTGCCGCTCCGCCCTGTCCCATCGGGCAATACGTAAAGGCAGTTCGACATTCTCATACGCCGAGAGCAGCGGTAACAAGCCGAACGACTGAAAAACGAAGCCTATGCGGTGCCGCCGAAGTTCGGTCAGTTCGGCTTCGGACAGTTTCGCCAGGTTCTGGCCTTCGAACATAACCGTCCCGGTCGTCGGTATATCCAGCCCGGCAAGCAGGTTAAGCAGGGTTGTTTTTCCGGAACCCGAACGACCGGTAATCGCCAGCAGCATGCCCGAGGTAATTTCTATATTCACATCATGGACGGCATGAACTTCTTCGGAGCCGATGAGGAACGTCCGCCCGACATTGCTGGCCGTTACCAGAATTTTCCCTGTCATTTCGCCGTTTCTCCGTTATTGTTCTCTCCCGGCCAGACGGTGATATGGTCGTTTTCGAGAGTCAACCGTACCCTGCCCTTCAGGCGCAGCTTGTTGACATACTCGCGGGGGAGCTGAAGCCGTCCGGCGGTATCCAGGACGATGTATTCATCGAACCTGATTTCCTGGCCTTCTTTTTCCTGCCCCCGTATCGACCCGCGTACCGATTCTATGCTCGTCCGGCCGTCCCGGATAGTAACCACCCGGTCAACCTTGCCGGTGATGGAATTATCGTGCGTCACGATAATGATGGTAATGCCGTATTCCTGGTTGATTCTGTGGAAGATATCGAGTATTGCTGCCGCCGAAATGCTGTCCAGTTCGCCGGTCGGCTCATCTGCCAGCAGTAACGGCGGATTATGCGCCAGGGCGACGGCGATAGCTACCCGCTGCTGTTCGCCACCGGATAACCGTTCGGGTCTATGCTCCATCCTCGATGTCAGACCGACCGCCTCCAGCAGTTCTCCGGCTCGCTTCCTTCGTTTACTGATTGACTCTCCGAGAAGCGTCATCGGCAGTTCGACATTCTGGAACGCGGTCAGGTACGGCAGCAGATTTCTGCCGGTCTGCTGCCAGACAAACCCCACATCCCGCCTCCGGTACTGTCCGAGGTCGCGGGCTGAGATATTCACCAGATCCCTGCCACCGACATCGACTTTCCCGGCTGTCGGATTGTCGAGCCCTCCGAGAATATTCAGCAGGGTCGATTTCCCGCTGCCGCTGGCCCCGACAATCGCCATCAGTTCCTTTTCTTTAACCTGTAAATCAAGGCCCCGTAAAGCAACGACTTCGAGGTCGGCTATCTTGTATATCTTAAAGACATCTTCACAGGTTATGTAATTTCGATTGTCATTTACACCCGACATTTCTTTATAAGTCTCCCATTCGAAGCGTCTTGTGTATCGCTACCCGCGAGAAGAAAAGAATAACCAGCGAAATGGTAATGATAAAGGCGAGGGCAAGCAGCCCGTAGGCCATGCCGATTGTCCCCCAGTTAACCGTCAGGATAAACGGCGGTAAAACCCGGACCCCCTGCTCGGTAAGCTGGAGGAACGGCATCATGATATTACTCAAGCGTGCTCCGATAAACGTACCCAGCCCCATGCCTACGATGATGATGAACAACTGCTCGAAGCAGACCAGGCCGATTATCTGGCGCAGCGAGAAACCGAGCGTCCGGAGAATGGCGAAATCGAGCTGCCGCTGCTGCGCCGAAAGGTAGGAATACACGATAAAGCCGAGGCTGCTGACCAGTACCACCCCGAGGAAAGCAATTGTCAGCATGCCGCTCCAGCCGGCACCTGCCAGCGGGTCGGTCTTGAGTTTCTCCAGCATTGCATCACGGTAGTATTTCTCCCGCGCGCCGTAGGTTCCGTGGTCCATCCGTTCTACCGCTGCAGCTCGTATTTCAGGCTCCTCGGTCAGTGACAGCCATACCTCGTTCGGATAGGTCGAAGCCGAAAGCTGCCGGTTCCGGACACTCAAAAGCCGGTCAAGGTTCACCAGCATGAAACCCTTTCTCAACGGGTCAAGGCTGGGGAAGTAGTTGATGGTATCGACCGGCGTCATGTACATGAACTGCCCGGGCAGACGTATCTGGACAAGCGAATCTTCCTGTATCCGGGCATTGGTCAGGAGCGTGTTGCTGACGACCGCCGCCAGGGGTCGTTCGTCAAGGTTTACATACAGAGCCGGCCGGGAACTCGACCGGGAAGACCAGCTGAACCTGCCTGAGGTGCCGCCATTGTAAACCGTCAACTTATCCGCCCTGAAGGTACCCGCCGTCGTCTGAGTGCCGGAAAGCGAACCGGCGGTATCATCCGGCGATACCTGCCATCGGCCGATATCCTCGTATTCTTCGATGATAACCGGCTCGGGGAGAGCCTCCCCTCTGACCTGCATGTCATCGAAATACAGCACCTGGGTACTGGAACTGAAACCTCCCCCGCTTTCCGTTCTGAGGTAAATACAGGAAAGCCACATCGGAGCAGGAATCCATTCATCGGTCGAATACAGGGTCAATCGTCCTTCGAGATAATGCCATTTTTCCGTCTCCGGCGGTTTGCCGAGTTCTATATCCAGGTACCTACCCCGGCCGTCCTTTATCCGGGCAAATACCGTTACCGGCAGGCTTTTCTCCGGAGAAAAAACATTCACACCGAGATACTGACTGCCCTCGGGAATCGCCAGTCCTTCGTCAACCGGCCTGTCTTCTTTCAGGATATCCATCACGCCGCTCAAATCGATATCGCCGAAATCCTCGCGATACCAGGCAATGTCCTCTATCTTTTCCGGATCAACAGCCAGCATGGTAAATTCCGTCTCGGTGAACATGGTGCCGACCCGCCCGTCCATCCGGTAGACGACTCCGATGTTCTCCACGCCGTCAACGCCCATGTATCGTTCTTCGAGAACTGCTTTCGAAGAATAGGAACTGTTAATGTTGGTCAGCCGCATGTCCCCGCCGGCGATGTAGTTCGTCCGCTCGACGTAACTTTTATCGAGCGTTCCCAGAAACGTCGCCGAGAACATGCCGACACTCCCCGCCATTACCAGCAACAGAATCAGCCGGCTGTAGTGCACCGGGTTTCTAGCCATGTACCAGAGACCCAGGACGAACGGAGCATTGCCGACGTACCGGGAAAGCCGCGTCGCCAGTTTTATCAGCAGCGGGAAAATCCGCAGAAAGACAATCGCTACCGCCATCATCAGTAGCATCGGGGTAACCAGCAGAAGCG
The DNA here is from genome assembly GCA_964579355.1 of uncultured Dehalococcoidales bacterium. Taxonomy (GTDB): domain Bacteria; phylum Chloroflexota; class Dehalococcoidia; order Dehalococcoidales; family UBA2162; genus MGML01. The sequence continues at coordinate 10,061 of CAZOGR010000007.1, forward strand.
GATCCATGCCCAGCCCGCCGAACACATCCATGGTCATCAGAGAACCCCGGGAATGAAGCTCCCAGTACAGAACGACTCCGAAAACCAGCAGCACCAGGTCAAGGTAGTACCGCTGCCAGAAAGGTTTTGCCGGTGGCCGGGCAGCCGCCTGGCGCTGGGTAACCACCCCCCGCCGTGCCGCCTGTATCGCCGGAACCAGCAATGCCACCAGGCAGAGTACTGCCGCCGTTATTGCCAGTATCAGAACGGTGTTCGAGTACCTGATGGGAAGGAGTCCCCCGCCGGTTAAAGCCAGGAAAGATTCGGTCGTCCCCAGTAAACTGAAGGTAAACGCCCCGAGAAACGGCCCGACAACCGCCCCGACGACGCTGATAACCAGGCCTTCCATGAAGTAAATACCGATAACGTGCCATGTCCCGGCACCCCGGCTCCTGAACAGGGCTATCTCGCCTGCCTGCCGGTCTATCAGCATATTCGACACGGTAATCAGGTAGTAGAGAATAATCGCCGCTATCTGGAAAACGATAAGGAATAAAGGTATCTGGGTAAACATCAGCTTACCCTGGTACTCGGTAATAACGCTGTCCAGCGAGGTGAAAATACCGGAACGCGGCAGGCTGGAAAGAAGCTGCTTCTCCATGCGCTGAATGGAGTCTTTCAACAGGCCGGCGTTCGTAGAACTTATTTTTTCGATATCGACAAAATAGAACCAGTTGAAAGTCGCCCGTCCGTCTGCAAATACCCTCGAATAGACATTGAAGAGCGTGTTATGGTGAATGAATATCGGGGCAACCGGCGGTTCTTCCGCCCCCTGGGGGACGGTGAAAATATCGGTGTTAAGCATCCAGTATTCTTCGAGAGGATCGACAGGGTCGATAATCCCCACCAGTTTTACTTTCAGCATTGCTTTGTTGTCCCCGTAGCCACCTTCGAACGCCAGATAATCCCCAACGCCGACATCGAACTTGGCGGCCGTTTCGCTGCCGATTACCCCTTCAATTGAAAACTCCGGGTCCCGGATTTCCTCATCGGTCAATCCGGCGGGAGCCGGTTCGTAGAGCCGCCCCTCGACAATGTTGATGTGCGGTTCAAGGTTCGAAAATACCTGGAAATGTCCCCTCGGCTGGAACTGCCCGTCAGGTGTCGGCCTGTCCGTATAGTAAACGAAGAAAGACTGTGATTTTATCCAGGTTTCCTCGTCACGAACAACGGTACGGATATTTCGTGAAATCTGCTGGTCGATAAGTGTCGCAGCGTCGTTGTATTCTTCCTGATTGACGAAATAATTCGGGGCGTAGACATGAAGGTCGAGCAGTTCAATCGTCTTGTTTTCGAGGGAGTGTTTCAACCCGAGGTCATTTATCGCATTGGAGTAAAGCGGAGCGCTTGAAAGCAGGGCTACTGCCACAATAACGCCGACCAGCACCGTCGAAAGCAGCCGCCAGTTCGCAAGGCTCCTCTTTATGACAATCTGCCAGGCAGAGAGAAGTAAAGACATTTGACGGTTACTATAGCAGATAGTTCTCAAAATTACAACATTTTTCCATGATTTTTATGTGATTATTTTTTTGATTAGTTCCCGTCCGGTTTTTTCGGGTGGAGATGCCGAGCTTCGCAAACCGGGCTGTCTCATGATACAATCAGACTGATGACTGAAAACTATATCGAAATCGACCTCCCCTACGGTGAAGCGAAACTGACCGCCCGGGTTCCGAAAGCCAACCTTTCTTTTATTCTGGAAAAACAGGAACTCGGCGGCCTGGAGGATGAAAGCGCTGCCATCACCGAAAGCCTGAGGAATCCTGTCGGCAGCGCCCCCCTGCTCGACCGAATCGAAAAAAACGACAAGGTGGCAGTCATCGTCACCGATAACACCCGCCACTGCCCGGAAGACCGGCTGCTGCCCCCGATTCTCGCCGAACTGGAGCGGAAGATTCCTTCGGAAAACATCACCATCATCTTCGCCCTGGGGCTGCACCCGCCGCTCGATAAAAAAGCCATGATTAAGAAGCTCGGTAGAAATATCGTCGAAAACTACCGGGTGCTTAACCACGACGTCAATAACTGCGCCAATATCGGCGTCACCTCTCGGGGCGTGCCTATCGATGTCGATAACGAAGTCCTCGGAGCCGATTTCCGTATCAGTACCGGCTTCATCGAGCCTCACTTCTTCGCCGGTTTTTCCGGCGGCCGGAAAAGCATCGCTCCCGGCGTCTTCTCCGTCCGGGCCGCTTATAAGAACCACAGCCGCAGCATGCTCGAACACCCGTTAGCCCGAACCGGCGTCCTGAAAGGCAACCCTGTCCATGAGGATATGGTCGAACAGGCGCGGGCTGCCGGGCTGGATTTCATCGTCAATGTCCTGCTCAACAGGAAAGACGAAATTACCCACGTCGTCGCCGGCGATATGGTTGCCGCCCACGAAAAAGGCTGCGAAATCGAACGCGGGATTGCCGGTATAAAAACGGATAAAAAAGCCGATATCGTTGTCACTACCAACAGCGGCGCTCCGCTCGACCTCGACCTCTACCAGTCGGTCAAAGGTATGGAAACAGCTTCGCATGTCTGCCGGGAAGGCGGTATCATCATTATCTGCTCGGCTTGTTACGACGGCGCCGGGCCGGTCGATTTCGTCGAACTTCACCGCCTGGCCTTCTCACCCGCCGAGGTACTCGACTTAATCAGCGACGACCATCCCTCCGGCGTCCAGTGGCAGAACCAGATACTCGCCCGCGTCCAGGTGAAAAATGATATCTATGTCGTTTCCAGCATGAAGGGCGATATCATAAAAGATATGATGATGAAACCCTTCGCCTCGTTCGATGACGCCCTCGAACAGGCCTTTCGTAAACTCGGCAGAGATGCCTCCGTCGGGGTCATCCCCGAAGGCCCGCTCGTCATGCCGATAGTTTAGGTCCTCGTTCAGTCTACCGGCCGAACATTTTTACCGCTTCTTTCATCCTGTCCCGTACCGGCACGGCGAACGGGCAATTATCCTCGCAGGTACCGCACCCGATGCAGTCGGACGCCTTGCTGCTCAACTCCAGGTAGTGACTCCTGAGTGAATCCGGCACCGAACCGGAACCGGTCGCCAAATCGAGGTACTTCATCACCCGGGCGATATCGATTTCCGAAGGACAGGGCAGACAGTGATTGCAGTACAGGCACTTCCCGGTCATGGCGTACCTTTGTGTATTGCCGAGAACTACCGAATAGTCCTTTTCTTCGTCGGAGGCTTCGGAATAACGGGCGGCAATTCGCACCTCTTCCGGTGTCCGGCACCCCGCCAGGAAACTGACCACCCCGGAGCGGGTCAGCGCGTAATGAATGCACTGTACCGGCGTTAATGCCACCCCGAAAGGAGACGTTTCCGCATTCAATAATCTGCCGGCTCCCAGCCCCTTCATAACGGTAATACCCACTCCCGTCATCTCGCAGGTTTTATAAAGCTCAGCCCTGACCGGATCGATTCCCTTCATAGTGTCGTCTGCGTATTGTTGCGGCGAAAACAGTTGTTCCAGGTCGGCAATCGCCGGCAGCAGGTCGAAAGCCGGATTGACCGTGAAAAGCAGGACATCGATTGCTCCGGTCTTCACCGCCCGGAGCGCTACCGCCGGATTATGCGAACTCATGCCGATTGCCCGGATTGTCCCGTTCTTTTTCAGTCCCTGAGCATACCTCAGTACGTCCGTGTTGAGGATTGCATCCAGGTCTTCGTCGCTGTCGACGAAGTGAAACATGCCGAAATCGATATAGTCCGTCCGCAACCGGGTCATCAGGTCTTCGAAGTACGTTTTCGTCAGCCCCGGCTCCCGGGTGCGCAGGTACTGGCCGTTCTGCCAGGTTGCCCCGAAATGCCCCTGTATCATCACATTGTTTCTTCTGCCCGCCAGCGCCCGGCCGATGTTGCTCCTCACGTCCGGATCGGGCATGAAAACATCGATGATGTTGATACCGGTGTCAAACACGGCATCGATGACGGGTTTGATGTTCTCGTATTCCATTTTCTCTAAATGTTCCGCGCCGAAACCGACCTCGGAAACCTTCAATCCGGTGTTTCCCGGTGTCCTGTATTTCATTCGCTTACCTCCCGTCAGACATGGATTGTATCTATCCGCGACGCAGATTGTCAATCACCTTCGGCTTGTTTGTATATTTCCTCCTGTTAGGTATAAGATAAGGCCAATACCAGAGAACTGCTCATGAAAAAAAGGAGGAAAGTATGAAAGTAATGGTTATCGGAGGAAGCGGACTCTTCGGGAGGAAAACTATCGCCCACCTGCTGGAAGACCCGGATATCACCGGTGTCGTCTCTGTGGACCTTGCCCCGCCCACGGAATGGTTCAAAAAGCAGATTTCTAAGTACAGCGATAAGTTCCATTTCGTCCGGGGAAACGTTTCCGAACTTGAAGATATCCTGAATGCCATGTCGCTCTACCCGGTCGACGGCCTCGTCAACTGGGCGTTCGTCATGGGCTCTGAGGTCAACACCGACCCCCGCCTTAGCACCAAAGTCAACGCCCTCGGCATGTGCAACGCCTTCGAAGCCGCTCGCCTGATGGGCGCGAAACGCGTCGTCTACGCCAGTTCCGAAACCGTCTACGGCCCGCAGAGTTTCTACGGCGACCGTGAGGTGGTCGAAGACGACCTGCTGATGCCGAGTCACTCCTACGCCGTCTGTAAAAGATTCGCGGAAATAATCGCTGCCCAGTACCAGGAACGCTACGGCGTTCAGTTCACCGGCGTTCGCCCGACCATCGGCTACGGCCACGGCGGCCGCTCTCCGGCGCAGTACTGGTCGGACATGCCCTCGGCGGCCGCCGTCGGCAAGCCCTACAAGTTCGAGTTCAAGATTGACGGCTATCAGTCGCTCGTCGCCGCTGATGACCTCGGTGAGTTCACCAAGATACTTATCAAAGCGCCGTCATCGCCGCACCCGGTCTACAACGTCGGCGGCCCCGCGACCAGCGTCCAGGACGCCGTCGACATGGTGAAAAAATATATTCCCGACGCGAAAATCGAGATGAGCACCAAAGAACCGCCCTTCCGGGGAGGAGGCGGCGGCCTGCCCTGGAAAGTCAGCATGAAACGGGCAATCGATGACTTCGGCTACCAGTGCATGCCCCTTGCCGAAGCTATCCTCATCCATATAAACGACGCCCGCCTCGAAGCCGGACTCGAACCGATTAAGGGATAGTATTCTCTAAAAACGAAAAAGCCCGCGGTTGAAATGTATCGCGGGCTTTTTTTTCTGCCTCTTTGCCTGGCAGCGCCGAGGTTACCGGATACCGATGAGTATTTCCTTGTCTCTCCAGAATGTTTTCCCTTTGACCAGCCAGGCAAACCCGAACGCCCAAATCATCAGCCATTCAAGTGTCAGAACCGGTTTTATGACCGAGATAACCGTGTCCTTCCAGCACAGATTGTACACCACCGTAAAAATAAGCCCGAGTACCATGAAAATGCCGCATGCGGTATATACTCTATTCCGCTTTTTCTTGGCCTGCATATGAGGCTCGTTTGTTTGTATTCTGCCGAAACGGAACGATACCAGGGTGTGCCATAAATCATTCGGACGGGAATCTTTTGTTTTCGTGAACAGGAAAAGACAGAAAAAGGAAAATACGATAAACAGGCCGGCTGCCGATACGAAGTGTACAACCGATTCCCAGCCGCCGGCTTCATTGGAAAACAGCATTACCCCCAGCGCGAATATCCCTGCCAGTTTCCCTGCAATGTTATCGATGATATCATACCCTCTGTACCTCATCAGCAGAATAGCCACGGTAAGAAGCATGACAACGAAAATTTCTCTGCTGCGGGGGTCGGAATAATCGCTGAGTGAATCTTGAACCGAACCCAGCAGAAAGAACCCGCTGGTGACAACGATGACCGGTAAAATAAACCCGAGAAATCCCAGGACACGACGGGTACGGACCAAACAGTAACAACCTTTCTTATCAGCAGCTCACATTCAGACCGGCTTACAACCATGCAGTAACGTGACTACCACCGAAAAAACAATGGCAATATAGTAAGAGACCTGTCTAATTTTAACACAAGCCGAATTATGTACCTATACCAAGAGGTTCTAAGTATTGAACCGACAATTACCGCGTTCAACGACATTGCCGTATCTTCAGATGGCGAAGTAACGTTTATTCGAAGTTACTTGAAAACCTTCCTTATCAGCGACAGTTTCTTCTCATTGTACGGCGGGTACATGACATCGGACTCTATGGTCAGTACCCGTTCCATGACGCTTTTCTCATGAGAGAAGGTGAGAAAACTCCTTTTACCGTGATACGAACCTATTCCGGAAGCCCCGACTCCCCCGAACGGCAGGTGAGGATTCCCGACGTGCATCATGACGTCGTTGATACATCCGCCGCCGAAAGACAGGCTGTCACGGACTTTCCGGCTCAGCCGCCTGTTCTTTGTCAGGACATAGAGTGCCAGCGGCTTCGGCTTTTTCCGTATCCGTTTGATAACGTCATCGATATCGGTGTAGTCAATCACCGGCAGTATCGGCCCGAATATCTCCTCCTTCATCGGTTCGTCATCCCAGTCGCTCTCCAGCAGGGTCGGCGATACATACCTGCTCTCAACATCAACGACGCCGCCGGTTATCACGTTTTTCGGGTTAATCAGTTTCGCGAGTCGTTCGGCATGAGCGGTCGTGACAATCCTTCCGAAATCATCGCTCTCCTTCGGATTCGCGCCGTAGAAATCCCTGATACGCCGGGTAATTTCTTCAATCAGTTTATCTTTGACGGTTCGGTGGACAACCAGGTAATCCGGCGCTACGCAGGTCTGGCCGGCATTGGAAAATTTCCCCCAGCATATTTTCCGGGCGGCACTGACCGGGTCGGCCGTTTCATCGACGATACAGGGGCTTTTCCCGCCGAGCTCGAGCGTCACCGGGACCAGGTTCTCGGCAGCCGCCCGCATGACCGCTTTTCCCGTGTTCTCGCCGCCGGTAAAGAAAATAGAGTCGAACGGCAGGCTGAGGAGCCGGGAGTTTGTTTCCCGTCCGCCTTCGAAACTACTGATGTACTGCTCACTGAACGTATCCCTGATAATGTTCGCCAATACCCCCGATACGTGCGGCGTCAACCTCGACGTGCTGACAACGGCACAGTTGCCGGCGGCAATCGCTCCGATGAGCGGTTCGATGATGAGATTGACCGGATAGTTGAACGGTCCGATGATAAGAACGGTGCCGTACGGTTCCCGGTATATCCGGTTCTTCGTTCCGAAAAACGTCAGCGGGGCTCCGGCCTTTTCAGGTTTGGCCCATCGCGGCAGGTGTTTCAAGGCATAGTTGATGCTGGAATAGAGAATGCCGATTTCCGTGGTGTAGGCTTCATATTCCGATTTGTGGAGGTCCTGCCATAACGCTTCGAGTAACGGTCTTTCGCCGGTTTTCAGGGCGGCTTTCAGTTTCCTGAGTTGTTCCCTCCTGAAATCGATACTCCTCGTACTTCCGGTATCGAAGAAAGCATTATGCCTCTTGAGAACTTTTTTGTAATCGTTTTTTCCTGCTGAACCCATACTCTTCATTCCTCCGGATTTTTTTCGTCCGCCTGCCTTGCATAACCGTATCAATTATGATATACAATACTACCTAGATTGTCTAGGTAAATATGGTTATTATTTTGTATGGAGGGTACCATGTCATCGGAAACGAAGAATTGCTACGGAGATACGAAGCATCCATGGGGGCATGAACTGGTCGCAAATACCCTTCTCGAGCAGGGAGTAGAGTGTGTTTTCTGTTTAACCGGCGACCATGTCGCTCCGATGCTGTCTGTTATCGCCCGGAAAGGCATCCGGGTGGTCGGTACGAGGACCGAAGCCGCCGCTGTCCTGGCCGCTGCCGGTTACGCCCAGAGCTCCAATAAAACCGGCGTCGCCGTCCTCACCGCCGGGATGCTCGGTTTCGCCCATGCGGCAATGCTTTCCGCAACCTGGGGACAGATTCCGGTCGTCGTTATTTCCGGAGCCAGCGAAACGTTCGCCGACGGCATGAGGTCACTCCAGGAAATCGACCAGGTTCCCATTGCCCGGTCCGCCCGGGTCAAGGAAGCATTTCACTGCACAAAATGGGAACGGATTCCCCAGATGCTCACCTGGACATTCAAGTCGGCCCGTTCCGGCATTCCCGGGTGCGCCTTTATCGATATCCCCATTGACGTCCTCCACAGCCGGGGAGACCCCGCTTCGTTCGAGCTCTACCGGACCTGCGTTATCGAATCGTCGCCCGCCGGAGACCCCGAACTGATAAAACAGGCCGTCGAAAAGCTGGCAAAGGCCGAACGGCCGCTGATTAACGTCGCCCGACTCGGGGCAGCTTCCGATTGCGGAAAAGAACTGAAAGAATTCATCGAACTGACCGGGATTCCGGTTGATGCCTGTTACGGTACGTTAGGAGACCATCCCCTCAACTTTTCCTACAACATGTGCTTCGATGCCGATGTCGTTCTCACCCTCGGCAAGGCGTCCCAGGGAATGGAAGGCAACCTGAATGCCAACATGTACCAGGGAAAAATTATCGCCGTCTACCCGGAAGCTTCGGATATCGGCCGCTGCTACCCGGTCGATACGGGCATCGTCGGCGATGTCAGACTGGTGCTCCGACAGATGATTGAGGAAGCGAAGAAAGTAAGGTTCCCCGATTACTCCTCATGGCTCGAACAGATTCGGGAAGGACAGTCAGCCGGGAAAATGATGTTCACGGCTATTGCTGAAAACAATTCTGTTCCCATCCACCCCGCCCGGCTGGTCAAAGAAACGGTCGAATGGATTCTCGATAATGACCTTCACAAGCAATCGGTCATGGTCGTCGACGGGGGCGATTGCCTCTACTGGTGGGTGATTCTTTCGAACGCTTACGGTTTACCGACGATGTTTCCCGGCCAGATGGTCGGCCTGACAACTATGCAGATGACACTCGGCTCGGTCGGGCTCGGCCTGGCGATGGGGCTTGGCGCCGCCTGCGCCCATCCGGATAAAATGCTGATTGCCCCGGTTATCGGTGACGGCTCGCTCGGCTATCACCTGGTGGAACTCGAGACGATGGCCAGGCTCGGTATCCCGGCCGTTATCATCGTCCACAACAATAACTGCTGGGGCATGGTCTACGCCGACCAGCGACGAATCTGGGGCAGGCAGGAAAATGCCGGTTCCTTCTTCTCCGAAGGCATTCATTACGAGAAAGCCGCCGAATCTCTCGGTTGCGCTCCCGGCGAATTCGTTACCCGTCCCGAAGAAATCGGGCCGGCCCTGAAAAGAGCCTGTCAGTCAGCTAAACAGGCAAGAAAACCGGTCATCGTCAATGTTGTTACCGACCCGAATATATACATTATGCCCTTCCCCTGGTGGACGCTCCCCGAAACCGAATCAGGCGAGCCGTTCCAGGGAATGGGTAGCGCTTAAAACCTGCCGTCCTGAATATAAACCGGAGGAAACCGATGAAAGCAGCCGTTATGGAGGGCCCGGAAGAATTTGTTATTTGCGATTGCCCCGTACCCGTGCCTGCGGAAAACGAAGTAATTGTCAGGGTGCGAGCCTGTGCCGTCTGCGGTTCCGACCTGACGGTATATAAAATAGGCATGCCCGGCCGTATCCTCGGGCACGAATTCGCCGGTGAAATCGCCGAAACAGGTCACGGAGTTCACGGGTGGAAACCGGGCGACCGGGTTACGGTTGAACCGCAACTCAACTGCGGGGAATGCCACTGGTGCAAAACCGGCCGGTACAACTTGTGCGACGGCCTTCAGTATACCGGCCTGGCAACCGACGGAGGCTTTTCCGAGTATGCGGCGGTTCCTTCATACCAGCTTCATGCCCTGCCTGAAAACGTCAGCTTCGAACACGGGGCAATAATCGAACCCCTGGCCGTCGCCTTACGCGGCGTGCAGCGTGCCGGTATCGAACCGGGCGATACCGTAGCCGTCTTCGGCTGCGGCGGTATCGGCCTGTTTTCAATGCTTTGGGCAAAACAACTCGGTGCCGGCAGGATAATCGCCTCCGATATCTCCCCGGCAAGATTAAGAGCAGTTTCAGGGTTGGCCGGCTACACCATCGACCCTTCGATTGGCGATATCACGGAAGAAATTCTCAACGCTACCGGAGGTCTCGGCGCTGATGTCGTCCTCGAATGTTCCGGAAACAGCCAGGCACAGGTATCGGCGGTGGAAACCGTCCGTAAAGGCGGAACCGTCATGCTGCTCGGAATTGGCTACGAAACCGCCCCCCTTCCCCTCATGCAGGTAACGATGCGGGAAATCGAAATAAAAGGCTCGCTCGGCTACCTCTCCCGCTTCGAAAGCGACGAATTCAACCGCGCGCTCGCATCGGTCGCATCCGGAGAGATTGACCTTTCCGTATTCACCCCGGGTATCTACGGTCTCGAAGACGTCGGGAAGGCTTTCGCTGATTCCCTTCACGGGAAAACCACCAAAGCGATAGTCGTTACGGAACAGGGCGGTAATGATTGATACGTTTCGCATGGGCAGAGTTATTTCAATTCAGAGATGTCGAACTATCCTCTCATCCCCCCTTTTGTAAAGTCGAAGACTCGCGATTTATCGGAGGGGGAAAGGGAGATTGAGGAATTTAGACCAAAGCTCCTCATTGTTTCACGGTTTACACCGGACGGTACCGAATTATTCTGGTAGTAACAGGAGTATGAAAAATGAATCGACTTGAAAATAAGGCAGCTCTCATAACCGGCGGTGCTTCAGGCATCGGCAAACGAATCGCCGAACGGTTTCTCGAAGAAGGTGCCCGGGTTGTAATCGCTGATGTTTCCGAAGAAAATTGTGAAACATTCGAAGGCCGAACGGATAACCGCTTGTTCACCATTCTGACCGATGTCACCAGCGAAGAAAGTATCCGCCGGGCGGTCGCTTTCACCGTCGAAAAATTCGGCGGTATCGATGTCGGCGTCACCTCCGCCGGGACCGGCGGACTCGGCCTGATAGTCGAATATCCCGAAGAACAGTGGAACCACGAAATCGATGTCTGCCTGAAAGGTACCTTCCTTGCCGTCAAACATATGGCGGGGCAAATGATTGCTCAGGGGAACGGCGGCTCGATTATCAATATGGCATCCCTCAATGCCCGGCAACCGGCCGAAGGCATGTCCGCCTACTGCGTCGCCAAGGCCGGCGTCGAAATGCTCACCAAAGTTGCCGCCATGGAACTTGGCCCGCATAAAATCCGGGTAAACTGCCTGTGCCCGGGGCTGACCGATACCCCGTTGACCACCTTCATTTACCAGACACCTCAGGTGCTGGAAAAATACCTCGAAAATATCCCGCTCGGAAGAGGCGGCACGACCGACGATATTGCCTCGGCGGCTGTTTTTCTTGCTTCCGGCGAAGCCTCCTGGATTACCGCCGAAAGCCTGTTTATCGACGGCGGCTCACAGACAAAATCCTACCCGCAACTCATGAAGATTCTCTCCGGCCTCTATGCTTAACCAGGCAGTATCGGTTGTTCAGGCTCTCTTCGCCGTAAAGGGAGTTTTGATGCCGACCGGTTTGGTCGTCGTCATGCCGGACATCGTATCGCCGTCCATTTTGCCCTTATAAACGACCTTCATCGTCCCCATCGGCGTCTTCGTATTCACGGTAAATTCGAAGTCGTTACCCTCAACCTTCCCCTCGAGTATCGGGTCCGTATTCCATTTCGACGTACAGGAACCGCTCACTGCGCCATCTTTACAGGTGATTTCAAGTTTGCCCTGCATCTGCCCCAGGGGGGTTTTCGAATCGGTATTCCAGGTTCCTTCGATTGACATGCCTTCCTCCTGACGGTAATACGTACTGATAAGCAGTGCTGATACCTAGTGTTTCTAGGTATAATATATCCGTCAGGTGGTTTTTTGCAAGTAGTTATGAACAATAAAAGGGAGGAAGTGCTACCTTCCTCCCTAAAAAACGTTCTGAATAGTACCAGGCTTACTTCTTTTTGGCTATCGCCTCTTTCACCGAGACCGCCAGGTCTTCCGGCGTGAGGGCGAAGTGAACCGCCAGCTTGCCCCGGATATCGGAGTCCCGGCCGGACTGGCTGAATTCGTCTTCGACCCCGAACCGAATCATCGGACAGGGGGCGTTCTCGCAGAGCACCGCCGCAACGCCCTCACCGAGTCCCCCGATAATGCTGCCGTTCTCGGCCGCGACGATTGCCCCGGTTTCGACCGACGCTTTAATTATCGCTTCCTCGTCGAGCGGTTTGAGCGTGGACATGTCGAGAATACCTACATTGTATCCTTCCTTCTCCAGCAGCTTTTCCGCTTCGATAGCTACGCCAACCATCAGGCCGGTGGCGATAATCGTCGCGTCCTTGCCGTCCTTTATCGAATAGGCCTTGCCAATCTGGAAGGGATAGTCATCGGTGTATATCTTCGGCGGTACCGGGCCGGCTTCCTGCCGGATAAACACCGGGCCGATGTATTTCAGGCAAGCCTCGAAAGCTTTTTTCGCTTCGACCACGTCCGCCACCGAAAGCATCACCAGGTTCGGCAGGCAGCGCATGAAAGCAAACGTTTCCACGTAGTTATGGGAAATACCGGTGTCGCCCCAGGCGCCGCCGCGTCCCAGCAGTTTTACGTTGAAACGGTCGACCAGGATACTCTGCCGTATCTGGTTATAGGCGCGGGCAAGGAGAGCAAAATCGAAACTGTGCACCACCGGGATAAAACCCTCTGCCGCCAGGGCGGCGCAGACCACCGCCGCATTCGCTTCGGCGACACCGCATTCAATCACCCGCTCCGGCATGTTCTGGGCAAACCACTTGATGCCCGGCCCGCCCATGTCCTCGAGTACCATCAGTATCCTCGGGTCCTTCTGCGCCATTTCTATCATGACCGGGTCGAACCCCTCTTTCGGTTCGACCGGTGCGCCTATCTCGACGTACCTGTTATACTTTGCCATATTTCTCTCTCCCTTCCGCGAGACCGACCTCGACGCCTTTGCCGCGGGCGAGGTGAACGTGCGTTTCTTCCCAGGCCGGAATACCGTGTCCCTTGACGGTGTGGGCGATAATGCACTTCGGCTTGCCGTCGCCGTAAAGGTTCTTCGCCAGTTGAATCGTATCGACGACTTCCCTCATGTTGTGGCCGTCAATTTCCTTGACCCACCAGCCGAACGATTCCCATTTTTCACCGAGCGGCGCCAGCGGCATGATTTCCTCGGTCGGGCCGTCGAGGCTGAACTTGTTGTAATCGACGATGGCAATCAGGTTATCGAGCTTGAACTTGTTGGCGAACATGGCCGCTTCCCATACCTGGCCTTCGTGGCATTCGCCGTCGCCCAGGATGCAGAACACCCGGTAGAGCGGATTGTAGATTGTCTTGAACCGGGGCAGGAACTGGGGGATGCTCGATTCCGGCGGATTGGCGGTCGTCTTGAGCTTCTCCGAAAGCGCCAGCCCGGCAGCAAAGGAAAGACCCTGCCCGAGCGAGCCGCCCGAATAATCGATTCCCGGCGTCGCCCACCGGTCGGCATGTCCCTGGAACGGCTCCCGGTACTCGTTGTATCCCTTGAGCGCCTCACGGGAAACGTAACCCAGTTCCGGCAGCACCGAGTAGATTGCCTCGCAGCAGTGAGCTTTCGAGAGAATCATCCGGTCCCGCTCCGGCCAGTCATAATCGGTCGGGTGAAGCCGCAGGTGATGGAAGTACAGGGCGGTGATGATTTCCAGCATGGACATCGACCCGCCGGTGTGCCCGGACAGGCTGCTGTCCAGCAGTTCGAACATGTTGTGAAGAACTTTTTGATATTTCTGGTTCAGTTCCTGAATCAGCTTTTCGTCTGCTGCCATGTCTTCCTCCCCTTCTTTTCGATTTTCACGGTACCGGCCGTCAGTTCGGCGCCGCAGCCCGGGCATTTCTTGCCGTAGAAGCCCAGGACGGTCTCCTCGGAAGGAATCGCCCGCATGTAAAGCCGGCGGTCGATTTCTTCGCCGAAGTACAGCAGCATACCGCATTTCGAACAATGTATCTGCTCTGTCATTCACTTCCTCCTTATGAATTCGTCTTTGCGAGTTTCGGCGTCGATAGCCGAACCGAAGCAATCTATATGATGGATTTTTCAAAAATACTCAATTAAGCAATAACGCCCCCTGCATCTTCAGCATCTCATCTCCCCCTTTTGTAAAGGGGGACTAAGGGGGATTTAGTTATTTCACACCCTCTCTTCATCCGGGTACTGATAACCATTCCCCTACATCTTCAGCATGACCTTGACGCCTTTGCCCGCCTTATGGTCGGTAAACGCCTTCACCACCTCATCGACCGGATAAACGCTGATGAGCGGTTTCAGGTTCAGCTTCGGCAGCATCGCCGCCGCCCGGATGAACGAATACGGCGAAACCAGCACCGATTTTATGGAAAGTTCGTGCTGGTACATGTAGAAGGCATTGACCCCGATTTCCATATCCCTTGGATAGACGGCGCACCACAAAATCAGCCCGCACTGGTCCGCCAGGTAAATCATCTCCTTGGCAACCGAAGGAATTCCGCTTGCCTCCATGCAGATATTGAAACCCCGGCCGTCGGTCAGCTTCATGGCGGCTTCCTTCAGGTTTTCTTTCAGAGGGTCGACCACCATATCGGCTCCCATTTCGAGAGCGATTTTTCTCTTCGACTCGACCGGTTCCGAAACCATCACTTTCGAAGCCCCTGATTTCAAGGCAAACTGGAGGAGAAGCTGGCCGATGGTTCCGCCGCCGGTAATCAGGACGGTATCGCCTATTTTCATGTTTGCGATATCCATCATGTGGACGGCCACTGCTACCGGTTCGACGAATGCGGCGACGTCGAGCGGGGTATCGTCCGGCAGAGGAAATACCGTGTTTTCCTTGTAGACGGCGTATTCGGCCATCGCCCCGCTGTTCGGCGTTAACTGCACGCAGAAGTGTTCCATCCCGTTGTTGCAGTAGTAACAGGCGCCGCAGGAGCTTCGGAAATTCATGGCGACCTTCTGTCCCACCCTGAAATCGCCCCGAATCTCGCTGCCGACAGCGACAATCGTCCCGGCCGCTTCATGGCCGATGATATTCGGGCCGGGTTTCCACTCGGGAGGAATGAACCGCCCTTCGACGATTTCCGGGTCGGTCCCGCAAATCCCGGAATAGGCTATCTTTACCTTTATCTGGTCGGGAGCCATTTCCGGCTCGGGAACATCCTGTACTTCAAGTTTACGGGGTTCCAGTAAAACGACTGCTTTCATATAACAATCTCCCTCCTGCATTTGGTATTACATAAGTTTAATAACGTACTTCTCTCATGTCAGACATTGCTTAAAACCAGCCAAAACTCCCCCTTTTGTAAAGGGGGAAGGGGGATTTATAATTAACAACTACTTATTGTTAATGTCTACCAGTAATCCAAAATTGGATAATATTCTCGTATGAAATGTTGAACATCTGAATCCGGTACAGATATCCCCGGACTTAGACCACCTGAATTATGAAGGAGCGTCGTCGGCTTTGTCAATACAAAAAAGCCTCGTTTTCTTCAGGCCGTTAACCGGGCATGGGGCGTGATTATTGACGAAAACCCGTTTCTCGACTACAGTTAAACCGGGGTAAGCAGACCGGGTGACCGCTCCGATTGTATCGGGGAGGAAAGTCCGGGCTCTACCGGGCAGGATGCTGGATAACGTCCAGGAGGGGCGACCCTACGGAAAGTGCAACAGAAACATACCGTCCCGATTTTATCGGGATAAGGGTGAAATGGTGAGGTAAGAGCTCACCGGCGGCCGGGTGACCGGCCGGCCGGGCAAACCCCATCCGGAGCAAGACCGAATAGGGAGATAGTGGGACGCCCGGCCCAGTCTCCGGGTTGGTCGCATGACCCCGATGGTAACATCGGGGCTAGATAGATGGTCACCG
>CAZOGR010000008.1:0-25573 GCA_964579355.1 uncultured Dehalococcoidales bacterium
CAGTTCGTTCCGTATGGTCCGAGCGTATACCGATCTATCTTGAATTTTTCTTCCTGAATGACGGTTGTCATGATGCCCTCCCTCCAAGCGTATTGTCTGGTTCGTTGTGATTATACCACATGACAAGATGGCAGGGTATCGGCGTTTTCCGGTGATGTTTCAAGAGGTGTGATATAATCATTACTGAACAGGGGATGAGAGGTCGCTTATGAAATCATCGACAAAATGGTTAATCGGATTCGGTTCGGCTATTGGGGTGCTGGTAATCCTGGCGATAGTGCTCGTCCTGGCGCTGCCGGGAGAAAAGCCGTTGCCTCCTGAAGATACGCCCGAAGGGGTGGTAATGCGGTATTTTAAAGCACTGGAGGAGGAGGATTACCGGGAAGCTTACTCCTATTTATCGGAAGCTGCCCGGACAGATAAAGATTGGGTGGCAACGTTCGATTCGTGGGTCGGATACAGTTACTACCCGGAACAGAGGAAATCGGTTTGGAAAGTAACGGTCATCGAGGTTGACAACTATGATTTGACGGCCAGCGTCGATGTCGAAATCAGCTCTTTCGAACCGAACGCGGCATTTTCGGTCCCGGTTTATTCCTACCGGGAGGTATACCGGCTCGATAATACGGAGAGCAGCTGGAAAATCCGGGAGCCGCTCGATATTCCCTGGCAGATACGGTAGATAATCTGTCAGTATCGGGGAGAGAACAATGAGTACAGTGAAACGGCTCTTTTTCTACATCGTCGCCATTATCAATCTCGGTATCTTCGCCGGGGGTACCGGCATCCTGCTCGGGCTTGTATTCAGGCTGCTGGTTTCAACCGACGCCTGGCGGGAGCAGGCCCAGGTGCAGTTAAGCGTCGGGCTAGCGATGCTGATAATCGGGGGCGCTCTGTGGTTCCTGTTCTGGAATATCATCCGGAAGTCGGTGGCGAACAATCCGTCCGAGTCCGGCTCCGGTATCAGGAAACTTTACCTGAATTTTGTCCTGTCCGTTTCGGCGATAACGACCCTGAGTAACCTTTCGGCATTTTTCAGATGGATTTTTCCCGGCGTTCTTCCTGATTCATTCCCTTCTGCGGAGGTGGCCGCGGCGATTGTCGCCGGTTGTGTCTGGTTCTACCACTCCCGGGTGGAGAACCGGGAAGGCCAGCCGTCCTTCGAAGCAAAGACGCTGCGGCGCTGGTATGTGTATATCCTCTCGGCTTACGGCCTGATTACCCTGACCGTGAACCTGATTAGCCTGATGAACAACGGATTTTCCTGGTTACCGATATGGTATCCGAATTCGATACGGAGCGGGAACTGGGCTTCGATACTTGTCGGGAATGTCGGCGGAATACTGACCGGCGGGCTCGCCTGGTGGTACGGCTGGTTCCGGCTCGCGAAAGACGATTTCGACTCGACCCTCCGTCAGGTTTACCTGTACCTGCTGACGATTACCGGGGGAGCGGTGGCGGCACTGACGGCCTACAGTATCACACTCTACAAATTGCTGATTTTCGCCCTGGACAACTCAGCCGGGGCTGATTTCCGGTTTCTTTCCTGGACCGTTCCCACGATGCTGGTGACGGGAACGATATGGGGGTATCACCTGAGAAAAGTCGGCGAGGAAGCAGAAGGGCTGGCACTGAACAGGTTATCCCCCCGGAGAGTATATCTCTACCTCATGTCGTTCATCGGGCTGGGAACGCTGCTGACCGGTGTAGTATTTCTGTTCGGCGTACTCCTCGACCTTATTTTCGATTCTGTGAGCGGTGGAGTGGTGTTCATCGCCGAATGGCGCAGTAACCAGTTAAGTCTTGCTCTCGCTTTACTGGCGGCGGGCGTACCGGTATGGCTGTACTGCTGGAGACCGATACTCAGGATGACCGATACGGGCGGTATTGCCGAACGAAGCGCCCGTTCCCGCCGGATATTTCTCTACACGGTGCTGGGAACCAGTATTATCGCAGCGATAACAGTGCTGGTAATTATTGTCGGCCAGGTGATTAACGGTATCCTGCGCGGTGAATTTGACAGCAGCTTCCTGCAAACGATGGTCTGGAGCCTCTCGGTGCTGTTGACGGCGATACCGGTACTGGTTTATCACTGGCGTCTGTTGCGTGAGGACCAGAAGTCAGGTGTCGAAAAAACGGCAGTACGCAAGAGAGTGGTAATCCTTGCCGGAGACAACGCCGGCGAACTCGTCGGCAGGATTGAGAAACACCTGGGATACCGGGCAAGGAAACTTGTTTTTACCGGCGAAGCGGGAGCGGCGGTACCGGATATCACCGATGAAGGGTTGGAGGCAATGAAGGAACAAATCGGAGAGTTCGAGGGCACCGGGGTTATCCTCGACCTGACCGGCGCGACTGTAAAGATGCTGCCGTACCGGGAGGGTTGATGAAGCAGTACCGGGTGTTTTCTACGGAGTTCGGGTACATGGCGATTTCCGCGACGGAAAAAGGGCTGACCGGTGTGGCGTTACCGGCCGATTCCGAGGAAGACGCTTTGTTTAAACTCGGCTTGAACGTTCCTGATGCCGTTCTTTCGTATGACCTGCTGCCGGATTTCACGGCATCGATGAAACGATATTTCCAGGGGGAAAGGATAGAGTTCCGGGTGGAAATCGATTTTACGGGCGCGACTGATTTTCAGCGTCGTGTCTGGCAGGCGACTATGAAGATACCCTACGGAGAAACCCGCAGTTACGGCTGGGTAGCGGCCCAAGCGGAGAATCCGGGAGCATCCCGGGCTGCCGGAAATGCTTTGGGAAGAAACCCGGTACCGATCGTCGTACCCTGTCACCGGGTGATTGCCGGAGACGGAAGCATTGGGGGTTTTTCTTCAGGACTGGACAGGAAACAGCGGCTGCTGGCTCTCGAGTCTATCGAACTACCGCGTTAGCGATTAAAATGCCTTTTCTTTTCCGCAGTCGAAGCAGGTTGAGGTATGCATCGAAACGATGCCTCCGCAGTGTTCGCACTTCCATTTTTCTTTTTCGTCGATAAGGAATTGCTCCAGGCCTGATTCCCTGAGTCTTTCAAGGTTTTTCAGGACACTTGTGTGGTATTTTTTTGAGTAGCGTTTTTCCAGCCGGTTTATAATGTCGCAGGGAAACCTTTCACATTCGTAGCAGAACCGGACGGTTTTTGGTTCTATTGATTCGCAGGCGCAATGTTTATTACCCGGCAAACACCCGGAACAACCTGATTTTGAGGATTTATACAATCCTTTTACCTTCGAAAGATACATGCTGCACAGGTTGCAGTTCAATCCACAGGGGGCAATCAGTTCTTCTTTCACAATTACTCTCCTTTGCTCCAGGGAAGGACCTCCGAGGAGATTTCGGGGGCCGTCCGGACGTTTTCAGCACTTCGTTTCAGGCGGAGAAACTCGAGTTCGAATTCCTCTATGATACCGTGAGCAGCGAAACTATAGTACCGGTTATCGCCGATGATGAGGTGGTCGAGCACTTTAATGGAAACGGTACAGGCAGCGAAAATAAGGTCGCGGGTGATATCCCGGTCAGCCCGGCTTGGTTCGGGGCTGCCGGAGGGGTGATTGTGGGCGAACATGAGCGAGACGGCGTTGTGTTTGAGGGCACGCTCGACGATTTCCCGGGGGACGACGGCGCTGCTGTTAACCGTGCCTTCGAACATGTCCTCGGCCTCGATTATCTGGTTGCGGCTGTTGAGAAACAGCACTTTAAAAACCTCTTTTTTCAGGTCACGCATCGAGTGGTACAGGTAATCGAAAACTTCGTCGGCTGACCGAAAGATCGGTTTTTCGGCAAGTTTTTCCTTCAGGAACTCACGGGCGACTTCCTGGATGATGCGAAAGGTAAGAGAGTTAATCGGCCCGATTCCCTTAATCTCCTGAAGTTCCTCTGGGGGAGCTTCGAGGATGCCCCGGAGGGTTTTGAACCGCTTTATCGCCTCTTTAGCCGGACCTTTGCAGTCCTTCCTCGGCGTGCCGAGCGTCAATAAAAGCTCGATTATCTCATAGTCGAGGAAACCGGATAATCCGGATTTGACAAATTTTTCACGAAGTCGCTTCCGATGGTCTTTCTGGCTTTCAGTCGGTGATATATCCGTCATTGGCTGCCTTATTATCCGTTGTGAAACATATTGTAGCATGTTTTTAAGGAGTTGTCTCTGAGACGAATAATTACTTAACCGCATTATCGGGTAGTGCTGGAATGCCGGAAAGCGACGAAAATGCCGCCGAGAATGAGAATGCCGCCGATTATCTCAGCGAGATCCGGCGGTTCGCCGAGAATGAGAAAGGCGAGCAGGGTGGAAAGCACCGGTTCGCCGAGAATGGCAATGGTTATCATCGTTGCCGGTAAAAATTTTAACGACCAGTTGAGCGAGGTGTGTCCGATAAGCTGGGGAACCAGCGCCAGCAGGACGAACATGGAATACGTCGGTATGGAATAATCGATGAACCGGTAACCTCCGATAACAACTGCGATTACCAGGAAAACGGCCGCTGAGGTGTAGGTCAATGAAGCGTAGGTAAAAATTCCGGTCGTACGACGGAGTTTGCGGCCGATGAGGAGGTATCCGGCAATGGTGAAGGCGCCGAGGAGCGCCAGACTGGCCCCCAGCAAGGGATTCGGACCGTAACTCCAGTTCGTGTACCCGATGATGGCCGTTCCGGCAAAGGAGACGGCGATACCGAAAAGTATCCGCCGGGTGAACCTTTCTCTGAAGAGGAGCCAGGAGGCCAAGGAGACGAAAATCGGGTTGGCCGTCACCAGGATGACCGAAGTTGCCACCGAAGTGTAGCTGAGCGAAGCCGTCCAGAACCCGAAATGGAACGCCAGGAAAAGGCCGGCTACTACCATCAGGCACATATCCTTTTTCGAAAGCCCGGCGAGTTCTTTGTTGGAGCGAAAGAAAGCGACCGGGAGAATCGCCAGCGCTGCCAGGCACATCCGTGAGGCAGCGATGACGAGCGGCGGAGCTTCAGCAAGGCGGATGAAAATCGCCGCAAACGACACCGAGACGACCCCGACTGCCAGCACCAGGTACTGCTTTTTCATATCAGCTACTACTATACAATTTAACATGAGACACAGGCTAATGGTACTGACTTAACCAAGGTATTTTCATGGCGGATTACGTCCTCTGCAAAGTCTTTTTTAGGAATCGGATTGGTGAAAATCGCACATATTCTATTCTTTCGGAGGACTAATCCGACCTGCGAGACCAGAGACAATGGACGTTATCCGGCAATGTTGCTATCTTTTACCGACTTTTCTATAATCACTGGTACTCGGAGGAAATACTTTATCACCGGGACGAACAGAAAGGAGAATATCGGCATGGGAAAATATGACAACTATGTCAGGCCGCTTTCCTTCACTGACGACGGCTACGGCTGCCTGCGGCAGAAAGTCACCATGGACAGCGAGTTCCTGGGAATCGAGGCAATTATCGAATACGGCACCTTGTGGGCGGCCGGGAATATCGGCAAAGAGCCCCATATCGCGCACAAGCACGGATTCAACCAGATTCACTATTTTTTCAGCGCCAACACGACCGACATGAGCGACCTCGGCGCCGAGATTGAGTTTTTCATCGGCGAAGAGAACGAAAAACACATGATTAACTGTTCGACGGCGGTCGGCGTGCCGGCGGGAATGCCGCACATGCCGGTCAACATCTTGAAGATGGACAACCGGATTTACTGGCTTACGGTTTCGGTAACGGACCAGTACGAAGAAACAGCCCTGCCGGCGAAGAAAGAAAAGTTTGCCAATCAGCCGCTGGCCGGGTTCATGTCGAAACATCGGAAACAGTTCGTGCAGGTTCCCTTCATACGAAAAGGTCCGTGGAGTTACGGCGAGCTTAATCCGGACGATTCCGGGGGACACCTCGGAGTCATCAACGGTACCGGTACCGGGTTCGATTTCATTATCATGTGCGAGACGTTGAAGAAAGCACCGTACCGGTTCGGGCCGATTCCGGACAAGCCGCACGTTCATATAAACCCGGAGATACTAATATTCATGGGCACCGATTTGAACGATATCACCCAGCTCCACGGCGAGGCGGAAATCGCCCTCGGCAAAGAAATGGAGCTTCATAAGATTACGCAGCCGACCGCCGTGCTCGTACCCGGCGGGCTGCCCCACAATCCGCTGACCATTACGAAGGTGGAGCGGCCGTTCATCATGACCGATGTCCGCCCGTACGGCATGGAAGCGCCGTCGAGGACGACACCGTAGGGAGAGAGCCGAAAGGGAGGGTTTTCGCCCTCCCTTTTTCAATCGATGTTACGGAAGGCATACAAATAACGGGGGTAATTGATGAAAGATGAAAACCTGGCGGCTGGTATACGGGAACTCGCCCTGAAAGCCGGCGCCGACATGGTTGGTTTTGCCGACCTGCATTCTCTGCCTCCCGAATACCGGACGGCGTATCCTTTCGGTATCTCGATGGCGGTTGCTCTCGATACGGGAACGATAAACCGGATTCGCGGAGGGCCGACCAAGGAATATCACAATGAATACCTCAGGGTTAATAAGGCGCTTGATGCCATTGGTGAAAAAGTGGCCGGATACCTCCGTGGTAACGGGTATCGGGTAGTATGTATACCCGCGACCAGTACGACCATCGATACCGGCGGTATTGTAACCGACATCAGAATGAAAACCCTTTCGGCGCAGATTTCACATAAGATGATTGCCACCCGTGCCGGACTCGGCTGGGTAGGGAAGAGCGACCTGCTGGTAACCCGGCACTTCGGTTCAGCGGTCAGGATTATCACGGTCCTGACTGATGCAGCCTTACCCGGAGGAGAACCGATAAACGATTCCGGATGCGGTGATTGCCATGCCTGCGTCGATGCCTGTCCGGCTCGGGCAATAACGGGAACAACCTGGTATCCGGGAATCAGTCGGGAATCGCTGGTAGATGTTCAGAAGTGCATGGATACCGGTCGTGCTTTGACTTCAGCGGCTTTCGGAGAGGCGGTTTCTATCTGCGGCGTTTGTATTGCCGCGTGCCCGTGGACACGAAGAAGAATCCCGGAACTGACGAGGTAACCGGTACGACAGGCGGTCAGACGATTTCCGCCAGCGTCAGCCACGTCCAGGCGAAGACGATACCGAGCACCCCGCCGACGATAACTTCGAGCTTGGTGTGGCCGATGAATTCCTTTAAGTCGCGCCCGAACTCGGCCAGGGGACGGTGGAGCCGCAACTCTCGCATAACCCGGTTGAGGA
The DNA here is from genome assembly GCA_964579355.1 of uncultured Dehalococcoidales bacterium. GTDB lineage: Bacteria > Chloroflexota > Dehalococcoidia > Dehalococcoidales > UBA2162 > MGML01. The sequence continues at coordinate 7,221 of CAZOGR010000008.1, forward strand.
CGGCCGCCTGTTTACCGACTGACTGGCGAAGGCCGGCGGCGTCATACATGACTATCATGGCCAGGATTACCGAAATACCGAAGGCTGCCGAATCGAGACCCTCGACCATGGCAATTGTCGTAGCAAGGCTGCTGACGGTTGCCGAATGGGCGCTCGGCATGCCGCCGCTGATAACGAAATAGCGTAAATCGAGCTGCCTTTTCGTCACCAGTACGATGATTACTTTCATTGTCTGAGCAAGTGCCCAGGCGCAGGCCGGAACGACCAGTATCCAGTTGGTGATGATATCGATAAACATAGTCTGGTTGTCAGTTATTTCCTTACCCGGCTTTATTATATACTGCTCGCGGGTAGCTCTGGAAATTTCGAGCCATGCCTCGGGTTACAGGCGGAAAAGCTCCTTCGACCTTGGCGCGCCGCAGTTCCGGCAGGCGGTATCGTACCAGGCAATCATCTTGCCGCAGGCCGGGCAGATCCACCGCTTCTCCTCGAATTCAGTCCAGGCTTCGATGCCCATATTTTTCAATTGTTTGAGATTGTCGGAAATCTCGCTGTGATGCTTCATGCCGTCATCCCGGAAAGCGGTGAGAATGGCGCAGGGGAAATCATCGCAGTCCGAACACCGTAGTTTGCCTGACTGAAGTATTTCGCAGTCCCGCATCCGGCAGGTACGGCACCAGAGGTCAAGGTGGCCGTTAGCAAGACAGCCGTCGCACACGACATCCTCGATGGTAAATGTCTTAACGGTTCTGGCGCTTAATCCCTCGGCGAAATCTTTCAGTTTCTGCTCATCTTTGTTCTGAGTGGCCTGGTAAATGGCACAGGCTCCGCAGTATAACCCGCAGATTGCCACCAGATTTGTGTTCTTCTCCATATTCCCCACCTTTCCGGCGTTCCTTCATTACTCTATGATACCACCCGGAGGTTAAAAACGATTACAATTCAATAATAGCCTGATTTTTCCCGTTTTGCTTTCGTTTCCGGGTCAGTTGCACCAGCAGCATGGCGCCGAAGACGAATAAACCACCGGCCAGAATCCGGGGGGTAAACGGCTCACCGCCGACGGCAATACCGAAAATTCCGGCGAAAACCGGCTCCATTGTCAGTACGATAGCAGTATAGTACGGCGGGAGCAGCGTCTGTGCCCAGGTCTGAACAAAAAAGGCAAACACCGTTGCGAAAACGGCGGTGATACCAATGGCGAACCAGACGCCAGTATCGGGTGGAAAAGAAAGTCCCTGCGGTACTGCCGAGAACAATGAAATAACGGCAACGGTGGCAATCTGAATGAAGGTAAGTCCGTAAGAGTCATGCAGCGACGACCATTTGCCGAGTCCGGCGATGTGGATTGCGAACGACAGTGCGCAGAGCAGGGTCAGGAGTTCACCGGCGCCGAGCGACCAGCCGCGCAGCCCGAGAAAACCCAGTCCGATGGTTGCCAGTATCACTGCTACCCAGGTGTACCGGTTCGGTTTCTCCCGTAAGACTGCCCAGGAGACGAAGGGGGTGAAGACGACGAACATGCCGGTAATGAAGCCGGAGACGGTAGCCGACGCCCAGAGCAGGCCGAATGTCTGGGCGATATAACCGGAACCAAGGAAAACACCGAGAATCATTCCGCGGAGTAATCCCCTGCGGGAAAACCCCCGGAGGCAGAGCGGACGAAGGATAAACATCAGCAGTGCCGCCAGAGCGAAGCGTATCCAGAGGAAATCCATTACCGGAAAACGGGCGACGGCATCTTTGACGACGATGAACGTCGAACCCCAGACAGCCGTGACCACTATCAGAGCAAGCACGGCGAAAAGGCGCGACGTCTTCCATTTTGCGGGCATAAGCAACAAGAAAGGGCTTTCCTGAAAAAGCCCCGGTCCTTTCCTGAAAGAGAATTATAGTACTATCATAACAGAGAATATCGGGTTAGAGAATCAGGTTGGAAAGGTCAAGACTGGAACAAAGCTGTTCGAGGCTGGTTATGAGGGAGAGAAGAACGGAATTTCCGCGACCCTTCAGCCAATTAGCTGATATTTTCTACCCGGACATTGTCTCTATCGATGATTTCTATCAGCTTAGTTCGGAGTTCGTCGCAGTAACCGGTTGGGTTGAAGGCAAGTATGTCGATATGGGTGCCGTTCTCGATGCGGAGGATTACTTCGTCGTCGCCGTTGTATTCCTTGAAAAGTTCGTTCATTTTCTGAAGCCTGGCGACGTCTTCCTCAGGGTCCTCTGTCTGCTTCATCTCGATTATCAGCCGCCGGGCAGCCGGAGCGATTTCCTCTTCCGGTACTTCCTCGTCGACTGGAGTCTCCTTACCGTTGCCGTTCGTCACCGGTTTTTCTCTCTTAATCGGTTTCATCTGGAGGAAATCGGCGCTGTTGACGCTGAGTTGAATCTCTTCATCTTTGACTTTCACTTTCAGTTCGAGTCGGAGGAGGTTACCTTCGTTCCAGAGGTTTCTCGTGTTTTCGTAATCGCGCGGCCAGACGGCTATCTCGATCGAGCCTGAGTTGTCTTCAATCAACGCCTTGACGAATTGCTTGGCGTCTTTACGGGTAGTGAGGTAGGTGACGGATGCAACCTCGCCGATAACGGTGATATCCTGGCCGTCCATTTCGTTGTCAATTTCGGCGCAGTAGGTTGCCTCCGGATCATACTCCTTCGGGTCAGCCAGTTTTCTCGAAAAGGGGATACCGAGCAGTTCTTTTTCCCATGCGGCCATTTCCCGGTCGGTGACCGCAGCATATTCCATATCGAGACTGGGCATCGGCATCGAAGCGGACTGGCCGAACAGGTCGAACATGGTCGTCTGTCCGGTTTCCTTCATTTTCTGCTCACGCTGGGCGAGGGAGAGTATATCGGTAATATTGTGGAGCAGGGTTCCCCGGTCGCCGAGCGAATCGAACCCCCCCCCTTTTATCAAACTTTCCATCGTTCTGCGATTGATGCTGTGGAGGTCACAACGGTGAACGAAGTCCTCAATCGACTTGAATTCACCCTCTTTATCACGTTCGGAAACAATCGATTCGATAGCGCCAAGTCCGACGTTCTTAATGCCGGTCAACCCGAAGCGGATACCTGAGGTACCGTCTTCAGTCGTTTCGATGGTAAACTTGCCCCGGCTTTTCTGGATATCGGGCGGCATCAGGGGAATGTTGAGTTTACGGCACTCGGTAACGGCGTTGACTATCTTGTCTGTCTGCCCGGCATTAGCGGTGAGGAAAGCGCAGATATACTCGACCGGGTAGTTAGCTTTAAGGTAGGCGGTCTGATAGGCAATCAGGGCGTAGCTGAAAGCATGGGCTTTGTTGAAACCGTAACCTGAGAACGGTTCGATGAGGGCGAATATGTCCTGGGCTTCCTGTTCGGTGAATCCTTTATTGATAGCGCCTTCCATGAATATCTTTTTTTCCTGGCGCATTTTTTCGGCAATCTTTTTCCCCATTGCTTTTCGGAAGACATCGGCTCGTCCGAGTGAGTAATCGGCTACCTGGCGTACGATGAACAGCACATGGTCCTGGTAGACAATAACGCCGTACGTTTCTTTCAGGATGTTTTCAAGCGCCGGGTGAGGATACGTTATCGGTTTTTTCCCGTTCTTGGCGGCGATATAGGTAGGAATGTTATCCATCGGGCCAGGACGGTAGAGGGCGACCATGGCGGCGATATCACCGAAATTCGTCGGCTTCAATTCCCTGATATACCGGCGCATGCCCGAGCCTTCGAGCTGGAATACGCCGGTAGTATCGCCTGCAGCGAGCAGTTCGTAGGTTTTTTTGTCGTCGAGGGGCAGTTTATTCAGGTCGAGGTCGATACCCCGGTTGACCCTGATTTCGTCGATGGCTTTTCCCAGGATATTGAGGTTTGCCAGTCCCAGGAAGTCCATTTTCAGCAGGCCTATCTGGGCGATTTCCTCCATGTTATACTGGGTCATCATCGTGGAGTCATCTTCACCGCGGACCGGTTTCTGCAGAGGGACCGTTCCGATGAGCGGGTCGCGGGCAATTACGACGCCGGCAGCATGAGTGCTGGAATGTCGGGATATCCCTTCGAGCCGTTTCGCCGTATCCACCAGGTTGCGAATGACGCTGTCCTGGTGATAAACGCTTTTCAGTTCAGCGCTTTCCTCCATGGCTTTGTCGAGGGTCATATGCGGAGTGCCCGGTACAAGTTTAGCAACCCGGTCGACTTCCGAGTACGGCATGCCGAGGGCTCTGCCGACATCTCTCAGGGCAGCCTTGGCACCCAGCGTCCCGAAGGTGATAATCTGGGCGACATGGTCCTGGCCGTATTTGCGGGTGACATAGTCGATGACTTCTTCACGGCGGTCATCCTGGAAATCGAGATCGACATCCGGCATCTCTATCCGTTCTTCATTGAGGAACCGTTCGAAAATCAGCTTGTAGCCCACCGGATCTATCTCGGTGATACCAAGGCATCTCAGTACGATACTGCCGGCGGCGCTTCCCCTGACTCCGAAATGAATCTTTGCTTCCCTGACAAACCTGACGATATCCCAGACGACCAGGATATAGTTGGCGAATTTCGTGAACTTGATTACCCCGAGTTCGTGCTGCAATCGGTCCCTGATTTCCTGAGTCGGGTTCGGGTAGTACTTGTCAAGACCGGCGTAACAAAGGTCGCTGAGGTACTCATCAGCCGTCTTTCCTTCGGGAATCTCTATCTGGGGTAACTGGAGCCGACTGAAATCGAACGTCAGGTTGCACATATCGGCGATTTTCCCGGTATTTTCGATAGCTTCCGGAATATCCCTGTAGAGGGCTTCCATTTCTTCAGGACTTTTCAGGTAGAGGAAATCACCGTCCATTTTCATCCGTTTTTCATCGGTGACGGTCGAGTTGGTGCCGATACAGAGCAGTAAATCGTGAGCCGAGGCATCTTCTTTATAGAGGTAATGGGTATCGCAGGTTGCTACCAGGGGGATATCGAGTTCCTTGCTGATGGTAATCAGTTCCTGATTGATACGCTCGAGTTCGGCGATAGGGTGCCGCTGTATCTCGATATAGTAGTTTTCGAGATTGTCGCGGTACCATCGGGCTGACTGGCGGGCTTCTTCGAAGCGGTTCTGGCTTATCAGCGAGGATACTTCTCCACTCATGCAGGCGGAAAGCCCGACCAGGCCTTTTTTATGTTTAGCGAGGAGTTCCTTATCGATTCTCGGTTTGTAATAAAAGCCCTCCATGTGGGCTTTCGTAACCAGTTGAATCAGGTTCAGGTAACCGGTATGGTTCTTAGCCAGAAGAACGAGGTGGTAGCTCGATTTATCAGCGGAAGTCTTGCTCAACCGGCTGCCGGGAGCGACGTAAGTTTCGCAGCCGATAATCGGCTTGATGCCCTGTTTGATGGCCTCGTTGTAGAACTGGATAACGCCGTACATCACACCGTGGTCGGTGATAGCCAGGCTATTCATGCCCATTTCCTTCGCCCGCCGGATGAGCTGCGGGATGCGGCACATTCCGTCGAGCAGGCTGAACTCGGTGTGGACATGGAGGTGGCTAAACATCGTGATTCCCGGCAAGAATTTGCATAGTTAAATTATAACACAGGGGCTTTTTTCAGGACATTTTAAGGAGGTGCCGTTAAAAGGGCTAGCCGGACTTCAGACGGCAACCTCAAGGGTAAAAAACCGTTTCTTGCTCTTTTCAACCCGTTTCTGTACCGAACAGGCTTCGGTAAACGAGCGTCGGTGGTTCATCTTTCAGCCGGCGGTCGTGCAGCTTCAGTTCACCGGTGATTTTCCTCAGGTCTTCTTCGAATTGTCCGGCTTCTTTTTCGGACGAGGCGAGTTTTTCGAATTCGACGAGGAGTAACCCGTTCAGTTGCGGACACTCCATCAACTTGACGCTGATGCTGTACGGCGGATATTCACCGTAGGTATCGACGCCGGAAAAGGACATGAACTGCCTATGCCCGAGCCTCTCGAGTTCGGCGACGATTTCTTTCCGGGAAGCGGCAACAGGCTTTCCCCCGAGGTACTTTAAAACGATGCTGTCGTTTAAACCGGCGGTGAAGGACTCTTCGATTTCTCTCCGGATATTGGCGAATGTCCCGGTATCGGCTTCTTTCAGACACAGGTAGTGAAGCGGGACGGTATTCTGATAGACCGTGCCGATTCTCAGCAGTCTGCCGGATTCGAAGACTTCTTTTCCGTACAGGTTGCTTTGCCATGGTTGCCTGTCTCGGAGGCAAGTATCCAGAAAAGGTATCCGGTCACACGCCTCCCTGTTGGTATCGAACGAAAACCTTATTTCTACTTCCCAAGGCGATTGCTCAAACTGCATGGTGTTTCACTTTCGTTTCTGAACCTGTTGTCATTGGTATTGTATAGTTAGTGCATGGTTATCGGTATTCTGAATGCCTGATTCTATCACGGACTCCCCCGGCAGACAAACAGCCCGGAAGTCAATCTGTCAATTTCCTGCCCGGCGTAGTACAATTTTGACTATGACAAAATCGGAACGGATACTGCTGCCGGCGAGGATTCTTGCCTTATTCTGCCTTCCGTTGTTTCTTTTTACCGCCGTCGTCGCGCTGGCTTTCAACAGCCCGCCGCTTTACGAGTACGGGTTCAGGAAGTACGATGTCAGTACCGTGACGGGAATCGAGTTTACCGAACTGAGCCGGGCTGCCAGGGAACTGATAGCCTATTTCAACTCCGGTGAAGACCTCCTCGATATACAAGTCGTAAAGGACGGGGTAAATATCGACCTTTATACGGAGGAGGAATCGATTCACATGAGGGATGTAAAAGGCCTGCTCAGGCTGGACTACAGGGTGTTACTTGGAACGGGGTTGTTCATGGTTCTCGCTTCGGGTTTTAGGCTGGCGATGAAACAAAATCGGCGCGGGCTCGCTCGGGACTTTTTTTTCGGAAGCTGTCTAACCCTGACATTGCTGCTGGCAGCAGGGCTCGCGTTTCTCCTCGATTTCGATGAAATGTTTTACCGATTTCACCTGCTGGCTTTTTCGAACGAGCACTGGTCTGCCAGGGGGTACATGCTTCAGATGTTCCCGGACGGGTTTTGGAGCGACGTTGTGCTGTTCTGTGTTCTGGCGATTGCGGGAGCGGCACTGGCCGTCGGTCTCATCACCGGAATCCGACTGTACCGTACCGGCAAGGGCTTGCATTTTCAGCGGATACTGTCATAATACTAATATGCAGGCGGCATATGTGAACAGCCGTCCGGGAGAAATCAAATGAAAAAAATCCTGATATCGATTTTACTGATAACAATCATTATCGCCGTACCGTTGCCGAGCGGCTGCGAGGGGTCGAGCCTGGGGAAAAACGTCATTACGGAGACGAAGGATGTCGCCGATTTCACCACGCTTGATATCGGCAGCGCTTTCGAGGTCGATATACAACAATCGGACATCTTCAGTGTTACTATTCACGCCGATGAGAGCCTGATTAATTACATTGAGGTAACCCGCACCGGAACGAATCTCAAGCTGTATCTGAACCCGCGGCATATCTTTACCGATTTCACCCTTGGCGACAGGATACTCAGGGCAGATATCACAATGCCGAACCTGTACGGGCTGACCATCTCCGGGGCGAGCAAGGGTAAGGTGACCGGGTTCGCATCCCAGGCGAATCTCGATTTAACGGTATCGGGAGCGACAACCCTGGAGTTGGTTAACATAACCGCCGGCAATATCAACGTCGGGGTTGACGGTGCCAGTACAATGACCGGAAACCTGACGGGGGCAAATGTTGATTTCGCGGTTTCCGGAGCGAGTACCCTGGAACTGACCGGTTCGGGCAACATGATGATGGTAGCAGTCTCAGGAGCGAGTAAAGCGAACCTTGTAGGATTTCCCGCGAGAGTTGTTTCAACCGATATTTCGGGCGCCAGCCGGGCGACCATCTATGTCGAAGAACTGCTGAACGTTAAAGTCAGCGGAGCATCCAGCTTGTACTTCGACGGGAATCCGACCCTCGGCACGACGGATGTATCCGGAGCTTCGACTATCAAGCACACTGATTAACCGAGACGCTGCCGGAAAGCTCCGTGCATGACGATGGCAGCAGCTACCGAGGCGTTGAACGAGCTGATGCTGCCTTTCATCGGGATGAAGGCGACGGTATCGCAGTTTTTCCGCACCAGCGGCGAAAGCCCCTGCCCTTCGCCGCCGATAACGATTGCCGATGGCAGGGTGAAATCAACCTTCACGAAGTCTGTTTTTCCGCTCATATCGATGCCCGTGACCCAGATATTCCGTTTTTTCAGGGTTTCGATTGCCTGAGAGATATTAGCGACGCGGGCGACAGGGATGTACTCGATAGCTCCGGCGGATGTCCGGGCGACAGCCGGGGTAAGCCCGACCGCCCGTCTCGACCGGATAATAACTCCATGGACACCGGTCGCCCCGGCGCTTCGCAGTATCGCTCCCAGGTTGGCCGGGTCTTCGATACCGTCGAGAACACAGAATAACGCCGATTCGCCGGATTTTTCCGGTATCTCCAACAATTCATCGAGGCTGACGTAGTCCCGGGCGGCCGCCAGCGCCAGGATGCCCCGGCCGTCGCCGGTAGCGCTCTGCCGGTCGAGGGCATGCCGTTCGGCGTATTCCACCGGGATTTTTCTCTCTCGTGCCTGTTCCAGTATTTCGGCGATAACCGGGTCCGTTTTCAGCCCTTTTGCCAGGAGAAGCTTGTTGACCGGACGTCCTGCTTTCAGGGCTTCGAGGACCGGGTTTTTCCCTTCGATGATATCGGTCATGTTATTCTCTCATCAGCCTGCCGAGGCGGTTTTCGGCATCCTGTTTTTCAGTCAGGGTTATCCTGCTTCTGCCGACGGCTTTTCGCAGCAGGTCGATTGACCGGTCGTAGGTTTCCCGGTCGACCGGAAAGGGAATGCCGTCCTTACCGCCGTGGGCGAAGCTGTAACGGGCCGGGTCACGATAGCTCGGGGCGACGCCGTGCACCAGTTCTGATATCAGACTGAGGGCGCGAATAGTTTTGGCGCCGACTCCCGGTAAGCTTAGCAGGTGGCGGAAATCCTCTGGTTGCCGTTCGTACGTGCTGAGGAGAATTTTCTTCAGGCTGTCCGGATGGAGGTCTTCGGTGTGGATGTCATGCCTCGAAGGCAGCGTCAGGGTCTTAATCTTGTGAAGGTCGAGCAGTATCGTTTCCGGTTTTTCGTTTTTCACAATGTCGGCGATGGTCAGTCGGGCGGGGCTGCTCTCTCCCGCCACCAGGTTCAGTGTCGTGCCTTTCGCTTCGGAAGCGATTGCCGAATGGGGTTCGTTGACAAAATCGGTCACGGTGTTGTTCAGCCAGTGGTAGCGGCGGGCGTAGCGGTTGGTTTCGTTCATGCCCTGCTGGACGACTGCCCACGAACCGTTTTTCGTGAAAAGAAACGAGTGGTGGTAGAGCTGGTAACCGTCCTGGACGGCGGCGCTGTCAACCTTGGCGGACATGCGGCTGGCGTAAACGAGCGGAGCGGGGTCGATAGCGATGAGGTTACCCCAGGTTTCGAGTTCGGAAGGGGTTTTCCGTGAGGTTGCTCCCTTGCCTCCGGCGACGAACAGGCCGAGGTCTTTTTCACGGCCCTTGATACCTTCCTTGAGGGCGCCGCAGAGAGTGGTGGTGACACCGCTCGAATGCCAGTCAAAACCGAGAATACAACCGAATGCCTGGAACCAGTAGGGATGGGAAAGACGCTGAAGCATTTCCTCAGGGCCGTAATCTTCGATGATGACGGTAGTGATTTCCCGGGCAAGCTTGACCATGCGCTGGAAAAGCCATCGGGGAGCTTTTCCCCCGTGAAGAGGGAGGTTGGCGATTCCTGTTCTGGCAGGGCCGGGCATCGGATATCTCCGCTTAACCGGCGCAGTGAGAACAGTTACCGGATGAGCAGCTTGAGCAGGAACCACCACCGGCGACTGCCGAAGTCATGCCGCTGCTGTCCGACGAGAAGCAGGCGAACTTCGAGAGCACCCGTGCTGCTTCATGACTGCATTTCGGACACTCGGCCGATTCATCCGCCTTGCTCATAGAGCGAAGCATCTCGAATTTTGAATGACAATCTGAACATACGTATTCGTAAATTGGCATGGTATTTTCTCCTGATTAAGATTTAATCACCGGAGTGGAGATAAGTCAAGCGACTTTTATCGCTCCCAGGCTACCCGGCCGTTGAGGATAGTCATCTCCACCCGGATATCTTTGATTGCTTTCGGAGGTACTGAGGTCGGGTCGTCGCTCAGGACAACCAGGTCGGCCAGCTTGCCTTGAGTAATTGAACCTTTGATGGTTTCTTCGAATGAGAGGCGGGCGGCATTCGAGGTGTACATGTCAAGCGCCCGGAGGGGAGAAATCCGCTCTTCCGGCTGAAGCACTTTGTCGTGCGCGGTTATCCGGTTGACGGCGGCGTAGATTCCCATCAGGGGGTTATCATTGACAATCGGTGAATCCGAACTCCCGGCGACGGTCAGGCCTGCATCGAGCATCGATTTTATCCGATAGAGCCAGGGAAGGCGTTCCGGTTCGACCGTTGCCAGGTACCGTTCACCGCTGTAATGGACGAAGGGCGGCTGGGTGGCGACGCAGATGCTGGCTCGCCGGATTTTCTTCAGCAGTTCAGCCGGGCATTCCGAGCAGTGTTCGAGGCGGTGGCGGTGGTCGGGTACCGGCGCCTGCCCGAGGGCGTAGATTATAGCGTCGGCAGCTGCGGAGACGGTCTCCATCCTGACGGCGTGGATAGCCGCCCGGAAGCCTGCCCGGTGAATTTTCAGCACCATCTGTTTCAGCTCTTCCTGCGACGGGTGCAGATTTCCGTGGTTCGATTCCGAAGGGGTGATTTTCACGTGGCCGAGCCGCAGTCCGGTATCACCGGCGCCGAAACTGAGGCCGGCATCGATGAAGTCATTGAGGTACTCGTTCCCGGCCATCATGTACAGCCGGGTTAAAAAAAGTCCCTTTTCTTTACATCGTCGGTATCTCTTCCAGCGGCCCGGGTCGTTAACGACGGTGGCATCCTGGACCGAGGTAAGTCCATGGGAAAGGAAATGGCGGTCGGCCAGTTGCAGGCCCTGTTCGAGTTTTTCATCCGATATCTTCGGCATCACCTGTTCACGGATATAACCGAGCATGTCGATGAGGACACCGTTCGGTTCTCCGGTATCGAATTCCCGTAGAATCGCTCCCCCGGGTGGCTCCTCCGTTTCCCGGGTGATGCAGGCCAGTTCGAGGGCTTTGCTGTTCAGGACACAGGCGTGCAGCGACTGGTGGGAGAGGACGACCGGATGGTCGGGGGCAACTTCATCGATATCCCTTCGGGTGGGGTGCCGCTTGTCCGAAAGGTAAAAGTCATTGTAGTCGACGGCGTCAATCCATTCTCCGGAAGGGGTCGTTTTTACTTTTTCCCGAAGTGCCGATTTAATGTCTTCGATGGATTTAACTTTACTTGATGAGATATCGACACTCAGCAATTTCCGAACGAACGAAAAGACGTGGCAGTGGGCGTCGATAAAACCGGGGACAACCGTTTTGCCTGTGCAATCGATTACCTTCGTACCGGTACCGGTAAAGGCGCCGGCGTCCCCGCTGTCGCCGGTATGGATGATGCGGTCGCCTCGTATTGCCACGAAACCTGCGTTCGGATGTGCCGGTTCCATTGTCAGTACCCGTGCGTTGTTCAAAATCAGATCGGCTGCTGGCATAACTTCCCCTGATATGAGTATACTCCCTTTCGGTTCTTCCCGGTACTCTGTTATAATTATGAGTACTTCCCCGGTAGTATTTCATATGAAGCATTACCGGCGAACGAACAAAGAAAGAAGGCTTCTATGTCTGAAACAGCAGAGAGAACCAGGTATCCGTACGCCTATCCGGTGGGAATGTGGACGAAGAAATGGGCGGAAAGGAATCCGGACAAACCGGTGCTGGTTGACCTCGACCGGGGAAAAGAGTGTACCGCCCGGGAACTGCACCTCCGTTCCAACAAACTGGCTGCCGGATTGCTGAAAAAAGGCTTGAAAAAAGGCGATGTCCTGGCGGTCGTCCTGAAAAACAGTATCGAGTTCATGGAGATATACTTCGCCTGCGCCGGGACGGGGATTATCCTCCTGCCGTTGAATTTTCACCTGACTCCGACCGAACTTGAGTACCAGGTAAAACTGGTCGAACCATCGGTACTGATATGCGATGAGGAACTGACCGGTACCATCCGGGCACTGCTGGCGACCGGAGTCGGTTTTACCGGAAAGGATGTCTATTGCCTGAGGTCGCCGGGAAGCCGGGACGAACTTGCCTTCGGGGAATATGAATCGCTGTTCGTCGACGGGGACAGCCCGTCACCTGAAACCGGCCGGAACGTGGATAACGAGGATATCCAGGTCATCATGTTTACCTCGGGGACGACCGGCCGGGCGAAAGGCTGCATGCTGTCCTTCCGCAAGACTTTCTACAATACCCTGAACGACGTCCTTGTCAACGATGACCGGGCTGATGACAGGCACCTGCTCAACCTGCCGCTGTACCATTCGTACGGACTTAACATAATCACCTTACCGGCACTCTACGCTGGAGCGACCGTCTACATGCAGAGCGGCATGGATGTCGACAAGCTCTGCCGGACCATCGAGGAAAAACAGATAAACAAATGGATGACAATTACACTCATGGGCAGGCTGCTGATAAACTCCGGCATGGAGAAAAAATACGGACTGCCTTCCCTGACGTACTTCTTCATGGGCGGGGAGCCGGTACCGGCGCACATCGTCAAGTCGTTGCAGAGCCGATGGCCGCACATGACGGTGACGGCCGGCTTCGGTACCACCGAAACCTCGCTGTGCCTGACGCTGCCGTCGAAATATTCCGTCAGCAAGGCCGGGTCTGCCGGCAGGTCGTTATTCTACAACGATATCCGGATAGTCAACAAGGAAAACAATGACGTACCGACCGGCGAGCAGGGGGAACTGCTCATCGGCGGCCCGGTGGTGTTTTCAGGATACTGGAAGAACCCGGAAGCGACCCGCGAGGCAATCGATGAACAAGGCTATTTTCACACCGGCGATATTGTGAAACGGGATGCCGATGGATTTATCTTCGTCGTCGAGCGTGAAAAAGAAGTGGTTATCAGCGGCGGTGAAAATATTTATCCGGCAGAAGTCGATGCCGTCATCAGCCAGCACCCGGCGGTGGCCGAGGTGGCGGTTATCGGTGTACCTGACCCGAAGTGGGGAGAACGGCCGATAGCAGTTATCGTTCTGAAAGAGGGGCAAACCATCACCACTGAAGAGATGAGGGAATTCTGTACGGGCAAGCTGGCGAAATACAAGATACCGGACCGGGTGGAGCTGACCGATAGCCTGCCCCACACCGGCCCCGGTAAAATAGCCCGCTGGCAACTCAGGGCGCAGTACGGCGGCGGGATAGCGAAGTAGCATCACTGAATAAGACCGAACTCTTTCCTCTTCTCGAACCCGACCGGCCTGAAGCCGAAATTTTCGATAACCTCGGAAACGATTTCAAAATGCGCTCCGATGGATTCTACTTTATGGGCGTCGGAACCGACGGTTACCTTCACTCCTCCTTTTTGGGCGTATAAGGCGCAGATGGCATTGCTCGGATTGAGCTCGGAGAATCCAAGCTCCAGCGGCTTGCTGTTGAGTTCGAGGGAAATGTTCTTCCGTACCAGTTTCTCACAAATTTCCTCGAGCAGGCCGGGCGGTTCATGAAAGGTCTCGAAGTAGCGTTTCGGAAAATCGAGATGGGCGACGGCGTCGAAACCACCGTAGTCAACCATTTTCAGTACCATCCCGTAATAAAACTCGAAAAACTCCCCGGTTGATGCGGTCATGGCCCGCCTGACCTCTTTCAGCCAGAAAGCACCGAAATCGCCGACGCTGTGGACGCTGGCCAGGATGAAATCGAAGTCCCGTTTCAGCACATCCTCGAACTCCCGACGGTAGAGATGCGGTTCGCCGAATTCGATGCCTTTCAAAATCAGCAGTCGGTCTGAGTAGCTGTCCCGGGCGCGTTCGATATCCTCCGCGTAGCCCTCGAAGTTGAGATAGTGATGCCCCTTTTCTTTCGGATTAAGGTCGTAGTGCTCGGTAAAGCACACTATTGAGAAGCCTTTATCGACCGCTGCCCTGCACATCTCGTCGATGCTGTTGCGGGCGTCGATAGACTGATTCGAATGAATATGGAAGTCAGCGCGGAGGTTTTGTGTCATTGACCATTCTGATTTTTCGTATGATTATTTTTTATTGTATCAGAAATTTTCCTCCCCAGCATCAGGTTGAGGGTACTCATCTTCGGTACTTTGCGGACTTCGATGATGAACCGAAGTACCAGGAGAACCGTCAGGCCCCTCAGGATTCCTGAAATGGTAAAAAGGGTGCGAAGCTGGTATCCGAACATTTCCGGCAGAATCGGTGCCAGGTAGCCGCCCGCCAGCGCCCCAAGCGAGAGTGCAATACTGGTGATGCAATTGAACACTGCAATCTGTTTGGTGCGGGCTTTCGGGTCGGACGTGTCATAGAGAAAATTGATGCTGGTCAAATCGAACCCCGACCAGATAAAGCCGCTGAAGGCGTTGGCGAAAATGAGGTAAACGGGGTTGGTGCTGATCAGCCAGAGCAGCGGCACCAGCGGCATCATACCTCCGGTGATTCTGATTATTCTCAGGTTACCGGCGGAGTCGGCCCGCCTGCCCCAGAAGGGAAGGAAAACAAGGGTTGTTAGGGTACTGGCGCAGTTAATGAGTGTGTACGTCAGGTAATCGAGCCCCAGGTCGCGCAGCATGTAGACGTTAAAAAACGGCCCGGAAAACATGATGGCAAAGTAAAACAGGCTCATGAAGACAGTATATTTCCCGACGTTCGTTTTCCCGATGGAACGAATCATATGCAGGATGCCCGGCCCGTTCGAATCTTTCGATTCGAGCGGCGGGTCATACATCCGGGAGAGGAAATACACGGAAAGAAGCCGGAATAGCAGTGCCCCTCCGAAAATGATTGCGAAACCGACGAAGACGTTGCCGGTAAATGCCTGAAGCAGCAGTCCCGCTGCAAGGGTTGAGATGAGAATGGTAAGGTTGTAGATTCTGCCTCGGAAGCTGAAAAATCTGCCTCTGATTTTTATGTGAACGAGGTCGGCCATCATGCTCTGCCAGGCCGGGTTGACGACGGCGCCGGCAACCGACGAAAGGGTCACCAGCCCGATTATCCACCAGACTCCCATGTCAGGAAAAAAGTAAGGCAGGAGAAAAATCGGCAGCCATATCAGAGCCTGTAAAAGGACCGCCGGTAGAATAAGTCGTTTCCTTCCGCCGGCTTTGTCAACCAGGCGGGGTGTCGCCAGTTGTGAAAAGGCCGAGGCGAAACCGGGAAAACTGGAGAGTATGCCTATCTGCAGGGTCGTTGCCTGGAAAGCCAGGGCGAACGGAGTGATATAGTTCTGGGTCAGGCCGATCATCATTGCGGCAACCGTGCCGTCGAGCGTACTGTATTTTAGACTGCTTTTAATTTTCTGTCGTATCTTATAGTTGTGCATAAAGTAAGATGTGCACCGTATCCTTCTCACAAAAAAAACCCGGGATGTAACCCCCGGGTTTATGGTCTTATTCCATTATTCAGTTTTGCAGTTTACTGCGAACTTGAACGGAAGGCACAATAAACCCGGGCTCGGCTCTCTAAAATAGCCGGGACGAAAACAACACCGGTGCTGCTCTTCATCCTCATTGATTTACCGTGCATCCCTCCGTATTGATAGTCTAATTTTAGTACACCCCTGAGGCGATGTCAATTAAATTTTTACTGTTGTGTCATTATCAACACTTTAGCGGAATGATGTGGATTCAGGCTGACTTGAGCGGCCTATTTTTTGGTAAGAGGTATGATTGGTCGTGACTGATAGACAAAGATATGATAGTATGAAGTACTTTATACGACTTTACCGCATTGAAAGGACAGTGCAATGGCTAAAGATAATCGTTTTCAAACCGGCAGGACTATTCTACTCCGGGGAATACAGCAGGGAAGAGTCAGGTACGCTCAACCACGGATAGTTATACAGGACGAACCGGACCTGGTGGTTCTCTATACCCGTACCGGATTCTGGTGGAAGATGCCGATCGCATTAGACGGGGGACGCTCAGGTCCGGAGACGATACTGACTGGCAACTGGGTACTGCAAGACAATCAATGGCAGAATTTGAACCGACTTACCATGAAAACCCCCGATTCGTTGTATTCGGTTGAGATTTTTTATAATGCGGTTGATTACTCGGTACGGTGCTGGTACATCAATATGGAGGAGCCGTTTCGAAGGACGACGCTCGGATTTGACTGTCTCGACCTGATACTCGATATCGTTGCTTCTCCCGACCTTACTGCCTGGCGATGGAAAGATGCAGATGAACTCGATGAGGGGGTACGACTGGGAGTGGTTTCATCTGACAAAGCTGATGAGTTACGGGAAGAAGGAGAGAAAGCCATTCGATGGCTGCAATCGGGAAAATCGCCCTTCAACGAATGGATACACTGGAAACCCGACCCGTCCTGCCCGATACCTGTTTTACCGGAAGGCTGGAATATTCTTGAGCCGTCAGGTTAGCGACGTCGTATCCTTTCCTGACTTTACCCTCTTTGCCATGAAGATATCCGGTTTGCTGGGGCCGTTAGCGTCCGGCAGGATACCGACAATTACGAAACCGACCTTCCGGTAGAATTCATACGGGTGGCCGCCCGGATTTTCGATGTTTTGCAGTTTCTCCAGGACATTCGGGTAGAGGTCGATTCCCGATACCGTGGTCCGGAAGTTTTCGTCGTCGGTGCCGAGGTAGATGGTCGAGCCTCCAAGCTTACTGACCGCTTCTTCAAGGGCAGCTACCAGGTGCCGTCCGATGCCCTGGCCCTGGAAACCGGGCTTGACGACGAGTGGATGCAGTTCCCATGCATGGCCGTCGTATCCCCTGATGCCGCCAATCCAGCCAAGAACGTCGTCCCTGTCATCTGCCGCCAGGAAACAGATACGGTCGTCCTGAAGGTCTTCCTGGACTTCCTGCATTGCCGACTCCCTGTCCCGCCACGAAGGTGTTCCGGCATCTCTGAACCCTTCGATGAGCAACTCTGCCATCCGGTCGAAGTACTTTGTATCGTTCGAGGTGATTTGGATTATTTTCATGGTTGGTTACCCTTCTCCGTGATTGACCTCTTTTTCGAGTTGGAGGATGAAATCTTTCATGTATTGCACTAGAGATTTTGCTATTTCCCGGGCAGCCTCTGGATGGAAGGATGAACGAATCTGCTGGTTTATCTGGTCGATAATGTTGGTAACCGGAGGCCGCGGTATGCCAGCACGGTCACCGAACCTGTCCCGGAATTCATCTGCAGACAATCCCCAGGCAATGCCTTTGACATTGCCGGTAAGGTATTCAGGAAGGTAGTAGTGCGACATGAAGGCTCTGGCGATACCGATTGCTCCGAGTCCATCGAGGGCGTCGGCATCGCGAACGATTTCTATCAGTTTCCCATTCCCCTTGAGCGATTGCAGATGCTCGGTTACCTATAACGGATGCAGGCTGTGATAGTGAATCGCTTCTGCAATACGGTTGATTTGCTCCGGCGTAAATTCGGAGTTCTCCTGTAAAAACGCTGTTGCCAAGATCGCCCCGAGGGGACCGTGATGCATCCTCGATTCCCCGTCTTTCAGTTGACTGAGGCCGATATCGTGGAGCAGCGCCGCTGATTCGACAAGGTCTCCGTCCGGGAAGGCCTGGGCTTCGGCAATCTTCATGGCGTTATTTCGCACCCTCTCGAGGTGCCTGAAATCGTGAGCGATTGTCAGGGTGCCGTTTGCCGATTCCATCAGTTTTCTGACATACGTTTCAATATCCCGGATAAGAGTGTTTTTACTCATCTCATCACTCGTCGTGTTTTATACCGGGAAATTGATATGCTCTTCCCGGAAGAGCTGGCTTACCGACTCATTCTGGTGGATATTCACTATTACTTTCGCCAGCAGCGGGGCAATCGATACTACTTTGACCTTTCCGCCGAGTTTTTTCTCCTCCGGCACCGGTACCGTATTGGTTGTTACCAGTTCCCTGACCATGTTCGAGCTTAATCGTTCCATTGCCGGTACGGCCAGTATCGGATGGGTTATGGAAAGATACACTTCCCTGGCTCCAGCGCTGATAAGCGATTCGACATGTTTAATGATACTGCCGCTGGTGACGACATCATCGATGATTATAGCGGTTTTCCCCTCGATATCACCGATGATGTTATAGAGTTCCAGTTCTTTGCCGCCGATACCTTTTCGGCGCTTGGTCATGATGACCATCGGCATTTGCAGGATGTCAGTATACTTCTCG
>CAZOGR010000009.1:0-4780 GCA_964579355.1 uncultured Dehalococcoidales bacterium
AGTTGGCCAAATTAGTCACTGAACTCGATAACGGAACGTACATAAAACCGGATAAGACTACATTTGCTCAATATCTTGAAAGCTGGTTAAAGAATTACGTTCGTCCTAATCTTTCACCCAGAACGGCAGAAGGTTACGAAAGTATTATTCGGTGCCACGTGATACCCGATTTAGGGGTTATACCTTTGATACATCTTAAACCGGAACATTTACAAAACTATTATTCCGATAAGCTATCAGCAGGTCGTTATGATGGCAAAGGAGCATTAAGCCCAACAACGGTATCTCATCATCATACCTGCATTCATCGAGCTTTAAAAATGGCGTTAAAAACGGGACTGATAAGCCGTAATCCTGCAGACGCAGTAACACCGCCTCGTCCTCAACATACCGAAATGCATACTATGAGTGAAGACGATCTGCATTTTTTCCTTGAAGTTGCTAAAGAGACTCCATATTACACACTGTTTTATACAACCTTATCGACAGGAATGAGACGAAGTGAAATTTTAGCTTTACGATGGTCTGATTTGAATTTGCTTTTATGTACGGTGAGTATTAGCCGAAGTCTTCACCGCCTTAGAAATGGAGAAACAATATTTAAAGCCCCAAAAACAACGAAAGCCCGGAGAATGTTGCCATTGCCTCCTTCTGCGGCTCTCTTGCTTAAAGAGTATAAAGACAGACAAGAAATTCAACGAACTAAAGCCGGCAAACAGCTAGATGAAGACGACTTGGTATTTAGCAATAACGAAGGTAAACCTTTATTACCTGATACTGTCAGTCAAGCCTGGAAAAGACTGGTGAAACGTTCCGGATTAGAAAGAATCCGATTTCATGATGCGAGGCATACTCATGCTTCGCTACTACTGAAACAGAACATACATCCTAAGGTAGTTCAGGAAAGACTAGGTCATGCCACTATCTCAACAACCCTTGATCTATATAGCCACGTATTACCGGGACTACAAAAAGCAGCTGCTATAGATTTTGATAAAATAATACTGCCTGAAAAAAATTGAATATAAATAAAATTAGTAGCAAATTAGTAGCAAAATATAGTTATGTCTAATACACAAAAACCTAATAGTGGACAATTTAGCTTCAAAAAGTGGTACCCCTGGCGCGACTCGAACGCGCGACACACGGTTTAGGAAACCGTTGCTCTATCCTCTGAGCTACAGGGGCATGAAAGCAAAAAACAACCCGGAAAACCTTGAATCCGTACACCTAATTATATGAAAGCAGGCTTCCAATGTAAAGGCATAAACACCTTTCGAAGCCGCCTGAGAAACCCATCACCCAGCCGTCGGCACTGTTCTGAGACACATTTGTTATTCACATGCTAAATAATTGATTTTTCACCCAATGACGCCTATAATCATTACCACCTTTCAAGGTAATGCTTTTAGGAGGATAGATATTATGACCACCCAGCAGTATGCCAGTTATATCGTAACCCGGCCAAAACCTGTCCCGCCGGAAATCCAGGCTAAATTCGAAGCCCGAAGGAAAGCCGGTCCGCCGCCGGTCGAATCGACCCATCTGATGCAGGTCGATAACGAAGTCGTTAAAGACATGTTCTACGCCGATGCCGTCTGGCTCTGGAAAGGCGCCTCGGAGGAAAAGGTCGAGGAACCGCACGTCCACGAATTCGATGAAGTCATCGCTTTCATCGGTTCCGACCAGGCGAACCCAAAATCCCTCGGTGGCGAAGTTACCATCTGGCTTGACGGGAAAAAACATATCATCGACAAAACCTGCCTGATATTCGTTCCCGCCGGAGCCGCTCACTGTCCTGTCATCTTCAACCGGATAGACAAGCCTGTCATGTTTGCTACCATCTCCCCTTCGACAATCTACACCCGGAAAACAGTTTCCGAAGAAGAAGCTGCGAACCTGCAACCGAAATGTACGGTTATTACGGAAGTGGCCGAGTTCCAGGGAGGTTCGACGCCTCCGCCGCAGCGGCCGCCCGATTCCGACCTCGAAGGCGCCCGGGTAATGCACCTCGAAGACCACATTGCTAAAGGTTCGTTCTACGTCGATTTTGTATGGATTTATAAAGGCACCGGCCAGGCTCCGGCTCAGGTGCATAACCATGAATGGGAAGAACTGATTGCCATGGCGGTCTGCGACCCGGAAGACCCCTACGATATGGGCACGGGTAAGATGAGTATCGTCCTCGGCGACGAAACGTACGATATTCACTCCAGCGCGATGGTCTGTATTCCGAAGAATCTCAACCATTGTCCCTGGAAATTCCATGCCGTATCGAAACCGACCCTGGTATTTACCGCCGGGCCGACCGGTAACTATACCGGGTCGCACCGGAAGGAAAACACCCCGGCTGCCTGAAATTTCCTTTTGAGGGGCTTTTGTTATGGTAAAAACGTTATGTCATAAGAAAGCGAGCTTGAGCGATAAAGCGACAGCCTGAATGAGGTAGCAGAAAACAGCCCGGTACGGAGACGAGATTCCGGGCGTCAGCGCCATCCCCGCCATTGCCGGGTGATTAGGTTATGTCGATAAATTCCTGATATAATACTATTCATTACGCTTTTGAAAGACAGGAGCGGGGCTGACGTCTGCGCTGAAATCCGGGGTATCATCCTTACAGAATCCTGAAGCATCGTCCGTTTCGGAAGCGGATAACGCCAGGAGAAACCTTGTTAAATTCCACGGTGAAGGAGCGACTGCTGCAGTCGAAGAGGCGGTAGCCAATTACCAGTCGCCGTCGATGATTGCCATCGGGGCTGATTCGCAGAATGTAACGATTCTGGCGTTGCTGGTCAACCTGATGCTCTCTGTTGCCTGTCTGAAGGCTCCTTGGTTCATTGAAAAAATAGGCCTGACGAAAAGCGGGGCTGTCCTCCTCTCGCTGCTGAACTGCTTCAGCTGGATTATGCTGTTTATTTTCTTCCTTTTCTTCAGCCACACGGTTTCACCGTATTTTTTCGGCCTGCTCTGGCTGATTAATCTTGCCCCGGGGGTACTGCTTTCTGTCCAGCGGGATAACTGGATGTCGAGCCTTACTCCCGGAAATGTCATGGGGCGGTATTTCGGAACCCGGCTGGCAATCAAGAGCACGCTGTACCTGGCGTCATTCTGCTTCCTCGGTATCTTGCTGGACAGGAGTATCAAAGATACGACAATCGGTTTCAGCCTCGTGTTTTCGATAGCCATTCTGGCAACCTTCCTCAACTTCATTATTTTAACGACGATGAGAGATACCCGGTCCGTCAAAGGCGTCCGCCCTGAAGACCTGAGTCCCGGATTCGGTATCAGGAATTTTTTCAGCGAGGTGAGAAAGCGGAAACTTTCCCGATTCGTCATGTATACATCGTTGTTCAGTATGACGGTAAGTCTCTGTGGCCCGCTTTACGCCGTTTTCATGTTGAGCGAGCTTGATTTCAGTTACCTGCTGTATACGGTGATTCTGGCGACGGAATTCCTTGCCAGGATTATCAGTACGCCCTTCTGGGGACGCATCGCCGACCGGTACGGAAACATCCATGTTCTCAACGTCGTCTCGAAGGTTATACCGTTCATTCCCATCTGCTGGTTGTTCTGGCAGACGCCTGCTTACCTTATCGTCATCCAGGCGATATCCGGCCTGTGCTGGGGCGGCCACGACCTTTGTACTCAGAACTACCTGTTTAAAATGGCTCCTCCGGACAAAAAACTCAGGTACATCATGTACAGTAAAAGCCTGACCCTGTTCTGCATGGCGGCAGGCGGGCTGATAAGTGTATTTCTCCTGAAGGAAATATTCCCTCTCGGCGGGAGCCGGATTCTCAGTATTTTCCTGATTTCCGGACTGGCTCGCGGTATCATTGCCTGGTACCTTCTCCCCCGGTTAGTCGACTTTGCCGTCAGCCCGGATTCAACCAGAGCGAAATCTCAAGTACCTGATGAACTGCAGGTACAAAGACCGTTTACGAAGTCAGGCATCTACTATCAGCCTGAACAGTGGCAGCGGTATGCGAATGTCCGGCAGGTCACTCCTGCTCCCGTGACAGTTAAAGAGATTCCGGTCCGGACTTCCGGAACCGGGCTGTTCTATCGCCGTGAGTCATGGTCGAAGTATCTGACCGAAATAGCCTCCGTTCCGGTACCCCGGAATATCGATGTGCCGACCCTTTATCCCGGCCTTTACCATCGTGCAGCTGCCATGAGGGAACTCGCCCCTGCTTCCCATTCGTCGGAAGCTGTTCAACCTGACCGGAAGTATTCCGGACAGTATAAACCGCTAAGGCAGCCGGTTGCGGTTTAATTCCCATATCTGGGTTATCGAAATTACCCGCTGTCACCTGCTGTAGAAAAAATCCATCTTGATAGCATGATACTATCCTTTTTTATACATCGACGTTATAACAGGTAAACAATTGTTTTTCAAGGAGCTGCCATGTTTAAAAGAAATTCTGTCCTGAAACTGTTCTTGGCGATGATACTGTTGACTGCTGTGATTACGGCAGGGTGCGGGAAGGAAGATGAGATGAGGCAGGTAAGCCCCGACCCATTTACCGCCACTTGGAACCTTGGTGAGGAGGAAAGGAGCATCAGTATCAGTGGCGATACTGCCGGGCATGAAGCCGGAGAAACGTCAGAATTTGTTCTGACGTTCGATAATACCCGGAGGAGCGATATCTGGTCCGACAGTTACTGCCTCGTTCTGCTTGACCGTGACGGCATCGTCATGGAGTTATCCCGGAATGAATTCACGGTATCTTCCGGAATGGCTCCGCAGATAACCGTGCCGGTCGAATTCGATGCTTCT
>CAZOGR010000009.1:4880-21611 GCA_964579355.1 uncultured Dehalococcoidales bacterium
GGTATCTTCCGGAATGGCTCCGCAGATAACCGTGCCGGTCGAATTCGATGCTTCTCTTGAGGGGGCCTACGGCCTTTCTCTGATTATCCCGAATCGATTGCAGCAGGTCACAACTGTCTGGGTGGGTTCTGACCGCCAGGGTGATGCCGGACCATGGCCGCAGATACTTACCTGCCCTGAAACGTCTTTCAGAGATTGAGTTCACTCAACGGCTTTCGGTTACCGAACAAAAAACGCCGGCGATGTGACAATCACCGGTGTTTTATTTCCATATTTTTCTCTGATTTTCTTACTTTTTCCAATATATTCATTCTATCTTAATTATCCCGACATTCCGGCTTTCGCTGGAATGTCGAAAATAATGCACCAGTAACAATTAATATTGTAAGAGAATAATTTTACTGGTAATCAAGACTATCTGGATCCAGTTTTTCAACGGGATGATGTCCGAGAGGTTCGGGAAAATCGTCGTTGTTATTGCAGGGAACCCCCAAATTTTGATACACTGGAGATTGCGTGGGCCGCTAGCTCAATTGGCAGAGCAGCTGACTCTTAATCAGCCGGTTTGAGGTTCGATTCCTCAGCGGCTCACCACGAGGCTAACAAACCGACTGACTAAGCCAAAACCCCGAAGCTGGGCCGAGGCTGGAGTAAACCGGTTGACTCGCCTAAAATCAGGAAACCAGGACCGACCGCAATGCAAGGTGAAACACAGGAATAAAGGTATTGGTCTGAGTGATCTGGTAGAAGGATTTCTGTTCTCTCTTCAAGCCGAAGGACGCTCTCCCCGAACATACGAATACTACGACAAGCTCTTCCGTCACCTTCTGGGTTACTCCAGAGAGCAAAGGTGGCCGCTCTATATCAATCAGCTTGACACTCGAAACTTCAGGCAGTTTCTCGCCTGGATCAGCACACGTAGCGTAACGTACACGCCGGGTCATGGTTCTCTGAGAACCACTAAACCGAAATCGTCTCACGCCTGGCCTTACTACAAGGCAATCAAACGTCTCTTCAGTTGGGGCATTCAAGAAAGGCTAATCGATGATAATCTCGTTCGGGACATCCATTTCAAAGCCCCGCCGCCACCACCGATTCAGCCTTACACGCTGGATGAACTTAAAAGATTCCTCGCTATCTGTGAATACGATACAAAAAACAGGTCCAGTTTTATCGGTTTACGCAACAAGAGTATACTGCTGTTGTTTCTCGACTCCGGATTACGGTTAAACGAAATGGCGAAAATACAACTCTCGGATATCGATCTCGACCAAAAACTGGTACGAGTACTTGGTAAAGGGAGTAAAACAGGGATATGCCCGTTTTCGGCCAGGACAGCCAAGGTCATCTGGCTCTATCTGCTGGAGAGGCAAAAACGGAGTAAATGTGACGCTCTCTGGGTAACTGAAGAAGGAAACCAGTTGGCCCAGGAGGGGATTGGTTCGTGGTTTACCTGTCTGAAACGAAAAGCCGGCGTCACCAGTCCCGGAGGGGTACATCGTCTCAGGCACACGAGTGCCTTACAGTACCTGCGGGGAGCTCGAGATTCATTTTTACTCCAGTTGTTTCTGAGGCACGAGGACCTGGCAATGAGCCGACGATACACCCAGGGACTGAAACAGGAAGAGGCGATTGAAGCCCATCGGAAAGGCGCCAGTCCGGTAGAAAGTCTTGGCCTCGGATAGCCGGATACATCCTGCAGGAGGTGATACAGTGAATAAGTCCGAGTTTACCAGCTATTGCCGGGAGCACATAAATCCGGAAGAAAGCGGCCTTATGTATCCCTCCGGGGAGGATATAGAACGGTGGACAAAACACGGGTATTTCCGCCACGCTCCGCAATACAACAAAGACGACATCCACCTGGTATTCGCTATTTTACGGAACGAGCAAGACCTGCAAACCGGTGAAGCACGAGGAGCGAATTCACATCCTGGTAATATCCCGTCTCCCGAATCAGAGGTTGCATCCAGGCGAACGGCAGCGAGTGATAACGAATCGGGTAAGTTGAAACGACAGATAGTCAACCGGTTTACCTCGACTGAATTTCAGGAGATGGTACGCCTGGCTCGCAAGACCCTTACCCTTCCTGAAAAAGGTTTTTCTCCTGAACGGACAATCACATTTTTATTTTCTGCCAGTCTTGCTGCCTGGTGTAATTACTGCTGGTCGCTTGAAGCTTTCCAGAGAAAATTCCTGGCTTTAGAGAGCGAAGAGGAACGAATTGCGTTTCTCCGACCGGTATTCGGGGAACACGCCCCTCTCCTCGCCAAATATACCATGCCCGAACCGCAACGGGCTCAGTTTATCGACTGGCTTTTATGCGCGAAATTATTGACAGCCCGGTTATCAACCTTCCTCGGCCTCGATAACGGCTCTGATATGATGATGTTTTTACTTTGCCCGGAATTACGGCCTCTTAAGTCTTGGCAACTTAAACCGGTTACCCGGGCAGATGACCCTGCCGAACGCCAATTTTCACGATTTATCAGTGCGATTCTACCCGTATCAGAAGAAACTCTGGCGAATCGTACTTTCAAGAAGACAAT
This sequence comes from uncultured Dehalococcoidales bacterium, assembly GCA_964579355.1. Classification (GTDB taxonomy): domain Bacteria; phylum Chloroflexota; class Dehalococcoidia; order Dehalococcoidales; family UBA2162; genus MGML01. Next base: position 7,430 of record CAZOGR010000009.1, read on the forward strand.
TCAAGCAAGTGTCCGGCTTGCTTTCGACGTTACCAGAGAGAACACGAACTGGGACCAGATGCGAGCGGCCTACCAGAACCTGTTTCCATTCGATGAAATCGATTTCCCTGACGCGCTTCGGATGAGAACGAAACGGGCGGTTGAGAATCTTCCCTACACCGAATTATTCAAATTTACCATGGCTTTTTTCAACGGCACCTTAACTGAAGACAGACCAGTTCAATCTGAGAGCGTAAGCAACAAGAAACCTCCTGACGGGTAGTAGTGTCGAGTCAGGAGGTTTTTTTTCTCCCGTCAACTACCTCGAAGATATCAAATCGGACATATCAGGCGAACGTTTTGGCTGCGTTTCGTTCGGATAGAATTCCTGACTTAGGACAAATTCAAAATACATCAAAAATCGGGACACTAAGCCACCACAATGTCTGCAAACAGCATTACCAATATTCCTGTGCCGCTGGTATATTGGCCTGATTTTTATAGTTGTCGCGTCCCGATTCACTTCGTTCAAACGGGATTTCGAAATCATCCCGATATCTTATCGAATACCTTCACCGGATTATGTCGGGATTCAAAAAACAGGTCGGGAATGATATGACGAATAGGCGAGAATGATAAAGCGAATGGATGGAGATGACAACCGGAGAACAAAAGCCTCTTCATCCGAACAACTCCTCAACCGTATTCATCGGCAAGAACATCCTCGTGCGGAGGCCTTGGCTCTCCATGACCTGAAAGCCGTATCTGGCGTAAAAGGACCGGATGGTTTCGTTGAGGCAATCGACGATGACGGCATTGGCTTTGAGCATGGTACTGACGTTCCGGAGGTATTCGAGCGCCTTCACAAGGGTGATTTTCCCCAGTCCCTGCCTCTGGCACCCGGTATGAACGGCCATCTGCCCGTTGAGGAAGACCGATACCGGGTAGTACGGCAACCGTTTCTTGTAGTCGGATGGCAGTGTTTTTCGCTCTACCGAACCGGGCGAGACCGAATAAAAGGCGCAGACCGGGTACTTTTCATTTGACTTTTTCGAGGCCGGCAGCACCATCGTCGTGCTTATCCCGGCCTCCATGTGCCGGGCGGCGTACTGCTGTAAGAACTCGTCGAGTTCCGGCTCGCCGCAGCGGAACGATTCCCGGTCGTGAAGGGTTTTCTCGAGCCGGACGAATTCCTTCGAGGGAATCACCGGATGCCCTGGTCCCGTGTGTAGTTCGCGGCATCCCGCAGGGCTTTGTTCGGGGCGGCGGCGTTTTTACAGGCCTTTATGAAACGGTCGAACAGATCGTTTTCCACGGTTATCCGCGAGTGGCGGGCGATATCTTTCGTGGCTTCCTTTTCCATGACGGACAGGACATACTCGGTAGTGCTTTTCGCCCCCGTCAATGCCGAAGCTTTCTCGATTTTCGCTTTCAGCTCTTTATCGAGCCTGAGTTCCATGCGGGAAGATACCATGCTGCCAATACCCCCTTTATTGTACGGATGATTGCCGTACAATATTTAAGCATCGGACAAACTGTTGTGTCAACGAGGAAGGCGATATGGAAGCTGTTTCACCCTCTGTAACGACCACACATAGGTAACACTTTGTCCGAAGACATGGGTGAGAATTTACTCCCCGGTGGTTGTATGCCTTTGTATTGTCCGGCGCCGCACTAACTATGGGTGGCCGGTTTCCTCCGAAAAACGCATCCTTTTCGCAAAACGCGAACATACGGCGAATGTTCGGGTATATTCGCTAGTTCATTTACTCGACACCGGAGATGGTTTGGTTCCAGCAGATTCATGTTTAGGTCGGAGGTTAATCTCCAAATCCGCATCCAGTGCGTCGGCGACCTTCTTCACCATGGACAGGGACGGCAGCGCACCGCCGCTCTCCAGCCGGGCGATACTCTCCTGTTTAGTGTTCAGGAGCATTGCCAGTTGCTCCTGGGTTAGCCCCTTCGCCAGCCGAAGTCTAATCAGTGTAGAAGCCAACTTGTATTCCGGTGCAAGGGCTTCATATTCCACCCTGAAATCAGGGGCTTTCAACAGTCTTTTCTTATGTTCCTTCCAGTCCATTTCCCTTACCTCCTCCTGGACAAATAGTCGTCCCGCCTGCTTTCCGCTATTTCCATATCTGCTCGCGGCACCGGCCCGGTCTTCTTTGCAAATCCATGCAGTAGCACAAAGGTCTGCTGGATAGGCAAGAAGTAGATGATGCGGTGCCGGTTTCCGCCATGCCTTACTCTCAATTCCCAAAGTTGCTTTTCCAGATACCTGGCGTACGGCATTCCAAGATTTATGCCGAATTCTTCAAGCAGGTCGATGGTTCTTGCAACCCGCGCTTGTGACTTGGCATCGAGCGAGTCAATGAAAGCTTCAACAGGGCGTATTCCTGATGCCGACTCGTAGAAATCGATTTGCCATGCAATATGAGTAGTATAACAATATTGTTATAATATTTCAATAGCAAGTCGAAACAATCGTCGTAGTTGATCCGACTTGAACGGAGTGTTAGCGCTTGTGGCTCACCACAAGGTTGGGAATTTGCAATACTGATTGAAAAACAATAGAGTTAATGTTATACATTAGCTGTATATAACATTTAGTAACTCTATACTTATTCCTAATTTGAAATATTAAGATGATTTGAGCAGACGGTTGTCACATTGTAAACGGAGGATATTATGTCCCACGCCCCTGCCCAACCTATGATTTATCATATCACTCATGTAAACAATTTACGTTCGATAGTTACCACAGGTAAATTGTTATCAGACACTCAGATAATCAGTCTTGGAGGACCTTCCGCTTCAATAGGAATGTCTGAAATCAAAAAGCGAAGGCTTACGCTACCCGTAAAATGTCATCCAGGGACATTCGTAGGCGAATATGTACCCTTTTATTTTTGTCCAAGATCAGTGATGTTGTATGTAATAAATCGAGCTAATCATCCTGAGTTACAATTCCAAGGCGGGCAAGATGATATTGTTCATATTGAAGCTAATCTGTATTCAGTAGTTGACTGGGCGAATAGTATCAATCGACCATGGGCTATCAGCCTTTCTAATGCAGGAGCCTACTATACTGAATTTTATTCTTGTTCAGAAGATTTAAGTAAGCTAGATTGGGCAGCTATAGCCAATACCGATTTCAGAAATTCTGATGTTAAGGAAAGTAAGCAAGCTGAATTTCTTGTATACGAATCCTTACCATGGTCACTTGTTAATAGGATTGGTGTTAAATCAAAGAGAGTTCAATCCATAGCAAGTAAAGCAATATCGCTTGCTTCGCATATACCACCAATCGTCATTAAGAACGATTGGTATTTTTAAGGAGCGTATCATGATTGAGTTCAGAAAAGGAAATATTATATTCGCTGATGTTGAGGCGTTAGTCAACACTGTGAATTGTGTCGGTATTATGGGGCGAGGAATTGCATTACAATTCAAGAATGTTTTCCCTGATAATTTTCACGCATATGAAGTTGCCTGTAAACACGGCAAAATTGAACCAGGGAGAATGTTTGTTTACGAAACACATAGTTTAACTAACCCTCATTATATAATTAATTTCCCAACGAAACGACATTGGCGCAGCAAGAGCAGGCTCTCGGATATAAAGATCGGGCTTGTATCTCTGGTTGCCGAAATCAAACGACTAAACATTAAGTCAATTGCAGTTCCTCCCTTAGGGAGTGGCTTGGGGGGACTTGATTGGAATAAAGTGCGTTCCTTAATCGTTGATTCATTGAGTGAGTTATCAAATCTTCGAGTTATCGTTTATGAACCCTTAGGAACACCAGATCCAGATAAAATCGTTAGATCAACCAAAGCCCCACGAATGACTCCTGGACGAGCAGCTCTGGTAGGGCTGCTTGATCGATATCTTAGGGGCTTAATGGAACCGTATGTTTCCTTATTAGAGTTGCATAAGCTGATGTACTTCTTACAAGAAGCTGGAGAACCTCTTAAACTTTCATACGTGAAAGCACCACATGGCCCATATGCAGATAACCTTAGACAGGTTCTTACTCGTGTTGAAGGATATCTGATTGCTGGGTACGGAGCGGGAGGTGACTCACCTGAAAAACGAATCGAACTCGTTCCAGGAGCTGTTAAGGAAGCCGAGGAATTTCTGGAAAGCCATGATAATACTCTTGAGCGCTTCAATAAAGTCGTAAATCTTACAGAAGGTTTTGAAACTCCTATAGGACTAGAGCTATTGGCAACTGTACATTGGGTTGTTACACAGGAACACGTCAGTAATATAGATGATTTAGTTACCAGAATATACGCATGGGACGAGCGAAAAAGAAGATTTTCTATAGATCAAATTAAATTAGCTTGGAATGTTCTTCGCGAAAAAGGTTGGATAATTGATCCTTCAGTTCGAGAATAGATTGGCTAGTAGTCAAATGCGTATTCCGGTGAAAAAAGCATCGGAAACAAGAAGCGGAACCTTAATCCGGCGCTGCCCAAGGAGTGGCTGATTTCCCCGAATAAGCGGCTTTTTTTTACCGGAATACGCATTTTGGCACCTTTATCGATTTAGTAAAAATGGATTTCCTATGAAATTTTGTGATACTTCTCTTTACCGATAACCAGTTTGACTCGCTTTTTTTAGACTCTCATCAAAAGTTACCAGAGCTATTCCAGTTTTCCGCGCCACATACAGGTAACAGGCATCGTACGTTGTGAGATTGGTATCTAATGCGAGGCGCATCACTGCTACATGGTCTACATCGCTCCAATGAATGGGTAGAGCTAATGCGGTACGTAGCGCTTCTTCAATTAATGCAGCTTTCTCAGGATACGCTATTGTTTTCTTTCGGGCAATACTTGTCAACTCATAGGCTAACAACAAAGGCGCGTGGAGGTCTGTTTCACGAATAAGCATCAAGGCTTCTGATGCGCGAGGCTCCCGGAAACACCAGGCAGCAACCACGGAGGCATCAACAACTTTAGCGGGCATTTCGTAATTCTCTGACCCAGTTGGTTGACTCATCTCTTGTGTTTAACCCCAGGGTATTGAGCCGTTCTTCTGCTTCATTAACAGACAGGAAAGTGCTTTCGGTGGCTTGTTCCAGAATGACTATTAACTCTCCCTGAAGCGAACGATGATTACGCCTGGCTCTCTTCCGTATCTTATCAACAATATTGTCAGGGACATTCTTTATAGAAATATTAACTGGCATAATTACTCCATAATGTATCTTAATTACATCTATTTTTGCACCATTATTATACCATGTAAACTTGGGTTGTGAAAAGTGAATGAATATAGAGAAACCTTTTTTACGGTACAGTCTCAAGTTTCCCAGCTATTTCTACGCCTCATCGACTGTGATAGCTCTATCCTTCCCAGCACTTTCTTCACCCCGCTGGTACCATCGCATACGTTTAATTTGCAGGCTTGAGGTTCGATTCCTCAGCAGCTCACCACGAGACTGGCAAACCTACTGATTCGTCCAAAATCTCGAGGCTGGACCGAACCGGTTAACTTCTCGTCAATCGACTCAAAGATACCAAATCTGCCATATCGAGCGAACGTTTTGGCTGCGTTTCGTTCGGATAGAATTACTTTAAAAAACAAAGAGATTTTATAGACATGGCTACGTTCAGAATCAAGGTTGACGAGAGAACAGGTGTCACGTACCTTCCGAAAGTAATCAGACGGGAGGGATTCATCGGCGAAATCGAAGGAATACCAAATGCCTTTACCTTCACCCTGATAAAGCCCGGTACGACGCTGAGTGATACCGCGAAAAGCCTGAAACTGGTTCTTATGGATATCGAACTACGGCTGCATGAACATGGACACGGAGATAACAATGAGTGAAAACGTCAACGAAAACGAAGAATTAACCGTAAAGCAGGCCGGAGCGAAGGGTGGCAGAACAACGCTGGAAAGGCACGGCCGTGAATTTTACCGGGAGATCGGTAAAAAAGGTGGGAAACAAACAGCCACGCTCTATAAAGACTTATTAAGTGAATTCGGCAGGAGAGGAGGTCGCCCACGCCGACCGTCTCTCGATGAATACATGGGGGAGGAAGCCGGTAATAAGAGGAGGTGATTTGCGGTCGGTCCTCTGGCTTCTTCCCCCGATCCATAAAACAATGGGATGCAAGAATGTCTTATCATACCAAGTCACTCGAAGTGAGCAGGCTTACCGTATCAATACGGAAAAGCTCGAAGCGAGAAAAGCAATGAGTGACCTCCTTCAGGCCGCTCTCTCGTACATCAATCAGGGATTCAAGGTATTTCCAGTAAAACCGGATAAGAAACCCCTCACCCCTCACGGGCTTAAAGACGCTGCGCATACCGAAGCAGGTGTTCGTGAGTTCTGGACTCGCTGGCCGGAGGCCGGTATCGGCATGGTGACAGACGGACTGATAATCCTGGATTTTGATGTAAAAAATGATGGCCTGAACAGCAAGCAGTCAATTGAAAGGAAGTATGGTCCGTTACCGCGGACCAGGACGCACTGGATACCGGCAATCCTTCGGGGATAAGCACTTCGAAAAGATACCCTTTAATCTGACTGGTTACCGGACACAAAATAGCCAGCCCGGTTTTCCTGTTATAACTTCGAGGTGAAAGAACAACAGCCGGATACCGGCTGACTTGCTCGTATCCTGCTTTGGATTCAGGGTGATCAAGATGCTGTCTCCGCGTCGAGGTACGTATGTATGGAGATTTATTATAATTCATTTCCTGCGGCATTACCGGTATCGATTTCATGCTGAAGATTTTCTTTGGTTATCTTTGTCAGAAGTTGATCAAGTGCAGGTTTTAGTTTGGAAACAGGAGTTACAATCAATTTATCTTTGTCCAATGAAACCTCGACAGAAGCTTCCTGTTAACGACTCTACCCATTTTCTAATGTTTTAACTATATAATACATAGATATACAAAAAAACCAATTTGTTTTTGCTACTAATTTGCTACTAATTTATTGCAAACATAGTTGAAAATAATGGACTGTCAGGCACAAAATGGACTAATTGGAAATATGAATTTAGCTTCGGAAAGGGTATATTTTCTGGTTTCCTAAACCATGTGTCGCGCGTTCGAGTCGCGCCAGGGGTACTATTCCTTCGGTTTTCCTTCTCTTTTTCCTCATCTGTTCAGCAGTTCCGGGTGTAGTGTCGACAGCTTCCCGATGTTCCATGTATGATAGTGCGTAATAACAGGGAGGTTGGTATTCATGACCGCTAAAAAATACTGGAAACACGTTATTCACGGGCCCTTCTATCAGAACCTTGAACCGGGTATGACCGGTACTTCCATCTGGGCGCATCATAACGAATACGGCAACGGCTGCACGCTCGGGTACCATTGCATCAACGCCCCTTACGGGGAACCGAAAGCCCATTCGCACAACTTCCACGAGCTTATCTGCTTTATCGGCGGCAATCCGGAGAACATCAACGACCTCGGAGCTGAAATTCACATCCGCATCGGCGAAGAGCTCGAGGAGCATGTCTTCACCACTGCTACCATGCTCTCGCTCCCGCCCGGACTTCAGCACGGCTACCTGGAAGTGAAGAATATCACCCGGCCGTTCATCCTGCTTGAGATTTCATCGACCGCCGAATACGGCCAGCCGGCAGAAACGACCGGCGAGAACGGCTAAATAAGTAAAAGACGAGGGAGGCTGCAATGGAACTCATCGAGGCAATCAACCGGAGAAAATCGACCCGCGGTTTCACGAACAAACCCGTCCCGAAAGAAATTATCGAAAAGATACTGAAAACGGCTCAGCGTTCACCGTCCTGGGGCAACACCCAGCCGTGGGAATTCGTTGTTGTCGGCGGCAGGGTACTCGATGACATACGGGCGGCCTACATTGAGAAAGCCGCCGAAACATACAATATGGACCTGCCCTTTCCCCGGAACTTTCCGGAATTCATCCGGAAACGGCTTCCCTATGCCCGGCGGCAGCAGCCGCCCGACAACCGTGACCCGAAGGAAGCCCTCCGAGAACGGAACCTGAACAGCTCGAAAATGTACGGCACCCCGTGCGTCGTCTATATCCTGACCGACCGCGAACTGTACGAGCAGGACGGAGTAAACAGGGATGTCTACGCCGTGTTCGACTGCGGCCTGATAGCCCAGACAATCATGCTCGTCGCCACCGAATACGGGCTGGGGTCGGTCGCCGCCGCTGAATCGGTCCGGTGCCCGGAAGTCCTGAGGGATAAGCTCGGCATACCGGCATCGAAGGTCATCGTTCTCGGAATATACATCGGCTATGCCGATACGGAGAATCCGCAGTACCCGGTGTATTCGGACAGGGTGCCGCTCGAAGAGATAACCACATGGCACGGTTTCTAATGAAGAAAGAATCCGGTTAAACAAAAAATTGGGAAAGGAAGAGAGAACATGGCAGAAACGTACAAGTTTCTCAATCCGGTCGGTATTCAGGGACCGGTAAAACAGTATCCGCTGGCACAGCCGCTCGACACCCTGAAAGGCAAGACTATCTACTTGTGCATCAACGCCGGAGGAGACCAGGATATCACCATTCCGCTTCTGAAAAAACTACCGGCGGAATACCCGGAGACAACCTGGAAGGTAAAGCGCCATTTCGGCTTCAGCGCCGAACTGACCGAAGAAGAAAGGAAAGAGTGTGACGGCGTTATCGCCGGCGTTATCTGGTGACACGGCGCCATCTGGGAACAGTTGTTCCAGGTAGCAAGTATCGAACAGTCAGGGATTCCCATCGTATCGCTCATCTACGCTGACCAGGATGAATGTTTTACCCAGGCAGCCGTACTTCAGGGGTCGCCCTGCCTGAGGAGGGTGGCTGTCTCAAGAACCCTCCAGGGGCCGGAAGATGTGGACAGGTTTCTTCCCCTTGTCTTCAAAGAGTTTACCCGGCCTCTCACAGAAAAAGAAAAGCAGAGCGGTGTCCATGCCATCAACCAGGACCGGATACTGTTCGAAGGTACCCTCAGGGAAGCGGAAGAATTTTACAATCAGGCAGACATTTATCCGGCGCTCGACGGCGCTCCGATTGCCCGGTATACCGACGGATTGCCGGTAACCCTGCCTTCCGAAGATAGGGTTGCCGAGATGCTGAAAGGTACCAGTCACAAACCCGATGAACTGATTACCTACCAGTCCGACCACGTCGGCGTGTCATTCCAGTCGGTCGGCGCTTCGAAACCAAAAGGAACTCCGGTCGTATTCCGTCCGGTTGACCGGAGAGCGACTGTCGAACAGGTAGCCGTTAACGCCGTCATGGCCGGTTGCATGCCCGAGTACTTCCCGGTTGTCCTGGCAATTGCCGAAGCCGGTGGCGGTGGGGGCGGCGATGGCCGCGGCAGTCAGGCATTCTGCGTCAGCGGTCCGATTGCGAAGGAAATCGGCATGAATTTCAGCGTCGGTGTCATGGGGCCGGGTAACCGTGCCAACCGGAGCATCGCCCGTGCCGGAGAACTGATGTGGCGAAACTTCGGCGGTAATATCCCCAATGTGACCAACTGCGGCGTCATGGGAGCGCCTCTTTTCAACTGCATCCCTGAAGACGTCGATAATTTACCCCCCGGATGGAAAGGGTTGAACGAGGAGTACGATTTCCGGAAAGACCAGAGCGTTCTTTACACCTTCAGTTTCGGACGGGGCGGGTCGACGAACATTCACCGCACCGAGCACTCGCCGGGAGGTTACCGAGCGTTCCAGAAGAGCGGCCACGGAGGCATTGCCCGGCGACTCGGCGTGAAAGGGGTTCCCGGTCCGAAAAACTTCCTCGAGTACTTTATTCCGGGAATCTGGCATGACCGGGAAGGCGGGGTAACCCTCTTCCTCCTCCCGCATGTCGCTCAGCATTTATACGATGCCGGATTCAAGACAAAAGATGCGATTTACGAATGGATTTACGAGAAAAGCTTCGTTACCATGGAGCACTACCGGACCCATTCATGGGTCGATGTCACGACCAGTTCATGGATGGGTATCGAACCGCGTTCCGGTAAACCTTACAAGGAACTGCCGGACGATTACCTGGTACCCATGGTCGCCGACCCGTACGAGAACTGCATCATCGTCACCGGGAAAGGTGAAGAATTTATGCAGTGGACAGGTGCCAGGAGGCCGGCAACCCAGCCTGCCTATGGCATCGACGCCTGGCGGTAATCAAAATCTTCTTTAAAAAAAGAGAGCGGGTATGTCGCCCGCTCTCTTTCATGTGTGCTTGTTAATATGCGCCGAATTCCTTCGTTGCCTCAATCCAGGCTTTTACCAGTTCGGGCTTGGCTCCGGACATTTCACCGACTCCGGTGCTCATGATGAAGCCGCCGCCTTTTCCGACTTCCCGGCAGAGGCGTTTTGTGTAGTCCCGTACCTCGGCAACCGTGCCCGATTGCAGGAGTGAATTCGGCATGCCGCCGATGATGCACATGGTATCGCCGAGCACTTCTTTGACTTTGAAGATATCGCTCGACTGGAACATTCCGAAGGTCTTGCCTTTCGGCAGTTCGGCGAGGTACTTCAGGCGCTGGTCCCAGACACCTTCATAGAAACACCCCGGCATAATGCCGTTATCAATCAGTTTCAGGAGCAGGCCTTTCAACTGAGGCCAGTAGAATTTTTCGAATTGAGGCAGGGACATGAAGCCGTCCGATCCCCGGTGGAGCGGCAGGAGAGCGCGGCCGACACCGGTCATCTGCTTGAACTGGAGAGCCGATTGAAGCTCGATGCTGGCGACCTTTTCCTGGGCTGCAAGCAGTTTATCGGGGCGTTTCAGCATGTCCATCATGATGCCGCGCATACCGCGAAGGGTATCAGACATGAAATCGTAGGGTGCCTCGAGCAGCGCCCCTCCGAGAACATTGGCGGGAAAACCGAGTGACGCCATGCGCTGACCGTACTGACCGGTCAGTACCGCCCGTTCGGTGGCCATCCGGCCGGCTTCGGCGATTTTCCCGAAAGCCTCCAGAAGGTCGGGAGCGACATACTGGGCAATACCGAAGACGTGGTAGCACCCGAAAAGGGTCATACCGAGCGGCGGCAGCATCGAAAGGCCTTTCAGTTCGGTAAAGGCACGCGGCAGATACGTCCTGATGCCCCAGTCCGCCGGGTCTACCAGGAAATCATCGTAATCCTCCGGCTTCATGAACTCATGCTCGACAAACTGGAACTGGCCGTTCTCACCCAGTTGATGCCCCGGCCAGGCAGTCATGGTATCGCCAAGGAGGATATGAGGTTCGGCATAGGAAGCGTAAGCCCCGGTTATGGAATCGGCGTCATTCTCCAGGGCAAATTCCTCGAGCAGTTCCTGAATTTTCTCCGGGTTATCGTGCATCTCCTGGTTGGCCAGTCCGCCGTATTCGGCGATGAAATACCCGAGCATCAGATGTATCGGGACCCGGTCAGGCTGTTTCAGGTGAAGGGCGTCGGTGAGGCGTTTTTCCCGTTCGGTATAAAGCTGTTCCGGCGATTTCCCGTATTTTTTTTCAATCCGCTCTATAAGCCTGTTCATTCTCTCGCTTTTCACTCCCTGTTGTTCAACCATGATATCCTGCCTCCTGCTTTAATCGTAGTCGGCATTATAGCATCAATGAAAGAGGGAAAGAAAGGCTTAAACAATCCTGACGAAGCCGTTCTCGTTCCGTACCAGCCCTTCCTGAGACAGACGGGCAAGGAGACTTCGGAGGCGGGTTTGGTCACCAGGGAAGGCGGCGGCGAGTTCGGCTTCGGACATCGATTCACGCCCCAGGAGCAAGCGGAGGATATTACCTCGAATCTGCCGGTCCGAGCCGGTGAACCGGCTCTGCTTTTTCCGCATGCCGGCTGAAGGGTCCTGTTTCGACTGCTTCAGCATCACCCCGTAATCGAACAGGGCAAAGCACCAGATTCTCGGAGTGGAAGTATCGAAGGTGGCTTCGATGATCGGAAGTATCTCTTTGTCCGGAACCTTGTCCCGGTCCCTGAAGAAAAACCAGTGGTAGACAGCTCGGATGTTAGTATCGACAAATACGGCCGGCTTATCGAAAGCGATGGCGACAATCGCGCCGGCGGTGTAGTGGCCGACACCCGGAAGGGTTTGCAATATTTCCGTATCCGGGGGAACACGGCCGTCATGCTTCTCCATGATTTCCTTCGCAGCGTTCTGAAGGGCGAGGGCACGGCGGTTGTAACCGAGTCCCTGCCATGCCTGAAGCACGTCCTTAAGCGGAGCTTCGGCGAGCGTTTGTATATCCGGAAAGGCGGCGACAAATTCGGTAAATTTTCCGATTACCCGTGACGTCTGTGTCTGTTGAAGCATGACCTCCGAAATGAGCAGGTGGTACGGGTCGTCCGTCTCCCGCCAGGGAAAGCTCCGGCCGTTTTCCCGGTAGTAGCCGAGTATTTCCGAGCGGAAAGCAGCAATCACTTCCGGAGTCAGACCCTGTTCCCTGTATTGTGAGTAGATATCTTCCATGTCCTGATTTCATTATACCCTGAGATAAAAGATTGTATTGAAAAAAATGGAAAGGAGCCTGAGAATGGTTGCTCAGGCTCCCTGTTCTGGTTGCGCTGCATTTATGGAGCGACTTTAGCGTCGGGGTCGAACTCGCTGCTCTGGTATGACGAAACCGGTATCATATGCCCCCAGTAGAACGGGGTGGTGACTCTCTTCATGAAGACCGGACAATGCTGGATGCCTTTCGGGATGCAGACTACCGCCGCTGTGTTTATCGCTTGCGGTTCCCATTCTTTACCGAGGCCGATTTCCACGTCGCCGCCGAGCGCCGGCCAGGTATCGGGACTCGCCGGAACGAGGAAGAGCATTTCATCGCAGGTATGGTCGTGCGGCGGGTCGGGGAGCATGTGGCCGCCGAGAATCGAGAGGAAATTGAAGTTGGCGTTGTATTCGCCTACCCCTTCGCAGGTCTTTTCGCTGATGTGGACGCCCCATTTTTCGGTAGGCAGCGGGCGCGGGTCGCCGACCGGTTCCCGTAAAACGTACTTAGCGTACTTCATGCCGCCCGGAGCCGGAGTTTTCATCGAAGCCGGTTTCGAGATGTATTCAGGAGCAAGGTAAATCGAGGCGTAGACGATTGGCTTATCGACCTTCGTAAAGATAACCGCGCTGTGGGCCAGCCCTTTCGGAATGAAAACAACAGCGGCTTTATCGACCGTGTGTTTCTCGCCTTCCTCACCGAGCGAAATTTCGAATTCGGCCCCAAAATCGTGCGGCTCATTCGCATTCCCGCCGAGGAATATCAGCCACTCCTCGAAATCGTGCGAATGCGGCTTCTCATCCATGGCGGCTGGCTTCGAGATGTAGTTCCAGCTTATCCTCGGCGAGATGCCGCTCCAGCCCTGCGGGCCTTCGAGGACGGCGGTGACGACTCCCGGTTTTCCTTCTTCCGCTTTAATCCCCGGCTTGCCCTTCATGACGTATTTTTCGAACTGTTTTACCATATATTACCCTCCGATACCTGACCTGTTTTCCGTCTATTATAGGCGATTGACCGGAATCAGTCTAACCGTTATGATTGCTGTAGCACTCCCTTACAAGCTATGCTCAGCAATCTGCAAAAAAGAACCGGCATCAACGGCGAAATAGCGGCTGTCCTCGCGGTCATGGGACTCACCACCCTGGCGATGAGCCTGCCGAATCCTGTTTTACCATTGTACCTGACCTCAATCAACATCGGCCCGACGGTAGTGGGAACGATGTTCTCGGTCGGTATGCTTGGTATGGCTATCGGCGAAACCGGCTGGGGCTACCTGGCGGATAAATTCGGCCGGCGGAGTGCCATGATAACCGGAACCTTTATCACCGGTCTTTCGGTAGTGCTGTTTGTGCTGACAGTGCAGGTCCCGTTTATCTTTGCGATATTTTTTATCTGGGGTTTTCTTCGCTCGGCGGTGTTCGGGCCGATTCGCGGCTACATCGGCAATGCTGCCCCGCCCGATAAGAAAGCTACATGGATGGGGCTGACAGCGGTAATGCTGTCTGCTTCCAGCAGCCTGGGAGCTTTGCCGAGCGGTTTTCTGGTGAATTCGTGGGGCTACCACTCGGTCTTCTATACCTCGCTCGGTGTATCCGCCCTGGCAGGGCTGGTGGCGGTCACCCTGGTCCGGCAGAATGGAGTAACCCCGGTAGAAATCGCCGACGGCGTCAACATCACTGAAAGTCCTTCTCCGGATCCGAAATTCAGCCTGTTCTCGCTGACGCCGATGTGCGTCGTTACCGCCCTGCGT
>CAZOGR010000009.1:21711-25026 GCA_964579355.1 uncultured Dehalococcoidales bacterium
TCCGAAATTCAGCCTGTTCTCGCTGACGCCGATGTGCGTCGTTACCGCCCTGCGTTTCTTCGGTATGGGCAGCCTGATGACCTTCGTGCCGCTTTTCGCTTCCGAAAGGGCGAGCATCGATGTCTCCCTGGTCGGCGTGCTCTTCACCGTCGGCGGGCTGGCCAACCTGGCCCTGTCCGTGCCGGCGGGTATCATGGCGGACCGGGTGGGGAAAAAGACCATGATGATAGCCGGGATGGTGGTAACAGCCGGGGCGATGGTCGGCATTGCATTTTCGGATAATTTCGCCCTGCTGCTCGTGTTCATGATTCTGAACAACGCCGGCATGGCTTTCTTCAGTCCGGCGGCACTCGGACTGCTCTCCGATTCGGTTCCCCGCAACCGGCAGAGCACGGCGATGGGTTTCTACGGGGGTGTCTGCGAGAATGTCGGTATCCTCGGTGGCTCGGCTCTCGGCGGGGTTATCTGGGAGAGCATCAACCCGGAGGCGACCTTTTTATCCGGGGCAATCGCCTGCGGGCTGGGGGCAATCCTCTGCCTGGTATGGGTAAAAAACGCCCGGGCAGAGCGGGGCTGCGGCTGCTGATTCCCGGTTTTCAGCCGGTTCAGGAACGCTTTCGCCGATATTCTTCGGTCTTACGCGATCCGTCCCTCTCCTCGAAAGTCGTGGTATCCCCTTTCTGGTTTATCCAGAGATGGTGGCCTTTCGTTATCCAGCCGCCGATCGATTGTTTCGAGGGATAGCAGATAAACACTTCATCGGCAACCCGGTACAGTTCGCTCATGGCCATCATGGCGTTCCGGCTGTTCGGGAGGTGTTCGAGGAGGTGGCTGGCAAAAGCGGCGCCGAAAGTTTTATCCCGGAAAGGGATATGGGTCACGCTGGCGATGCATCCGCAGGGATGCCCCTGAATGGCGTTCGGGTCGATGTCGACACAGACATCGCCGCCGCCGTGGGCCGGCTTGTTGATCCAGTGGCGGTACTGCTTGCCTCCCCAGGGGCCGCCGATGACGAGCATCGGTTTTCCCGAGCGCTGCGCCTGTCCGGTGGCAGCTTTGTACTTCGTATTTTTGTCATGAATCTCGTAAAACCAGACACCGAACTGCCAGAGGGAAATCAACACCACGATCCCCAGTAGTGAAAGGAATATGATGGCTGGAACAGTCATGCTGTGCGTGTCCTTTCTAGCCGATACCGATAATCGACAGTAATTGGTTGAATCCGTAGTAACCGCAAAAGGCAAAAACCAGGCTCTTGACGAGAGCACCAAGGAATGAAAATATCAAAAACTTGTAGGGCGGGTAGCCGAGGGCAGCAATCGCCAGCGTCATCGGCAGGTGAACGGGATTGACCATCACCGACATGAGAAACACCGCCCAGGAGCCGTGTTTTTTCGCCCATCCCATCAGCCGGTTATAGAGATTGCCGCTGAACCGGCCGGTAATCTTTGCGGAGAGCGACCGCCCCCCGTAGCCTATCATGTAGGTGATTATCTGTCCCAGGGCAATCGCACAGGCCGTTACCAGCGAGATATACACGGGAGCCATGATTCCCCACTGATTGGCCATGATACTCGGCAGAGCCATCACCAGCAGCCAGAACGGAATCGGTACCGCGGTGACGGTAAAGGTGCTGCTGCCGACGAAGGCGACGACGAAAAGGCCGAGCAGTCCGTAGGCGCCGATGAACTTGATGTTCATCAGGTATTCCTGATAGAGGAGGCCGACCACGCAGAGAGCAATGGTAACCAGTATGCCGGAGGCTCCGACGACTATTTCCTTTTTCGACCAGCCCTGTTTTACCTTTTCCTGCGGAGCTTCCTGTTGTATTTCCTGTTGCATGTTTTCCGTGATTATCCGGTCCATTCCTCCTGCCGGGAGTTATCCGCCGACGGCGAATCATACCTGATATTACCATGAATCACCTGGAAATGCTTCGGCATTTCACCGGATTTTTCCGGAAACCGAATTGTTACCAGGGTATCCGCTTACGGACGCCTTCCTTCCATGACTGAATGGTTATATTATGACAACTTATCGGAACAAGCGCAAGGCAGTTATTCCGAAGGGTAACAGGGGGTACCTTGGCCGGGAGGTACCCCCTGAACGTTTTCGTTCGGGCGGTTATTCGAAGAGGGTTTCAATTTCGCCCGGTTCCAGTAACTGCTTGAGTTCGTCATCGAAGAAGAATTTTTTCTCGCCGAAGGCCGGTTTCAAGTCCGTGTACCAGGTGGCGGTCTCATCGTAAGCGGCAAAGAAGGGCCTGGCTACCCAGTCGGGGCCGCGCCCCTGAATCATTCTCAGGACGAAGGCTTTTTCGCCTTTTACCTCGGTGACACCGAGAATCTGTATCTTCCCGGGCAGGCATGACATGCTCGGTCCCCGGACGGTCCGGCAGACACCGCTGACCTGCTGGTAGGCTTTCCGGAAAATTTCCCAGGCTTCGGCGAGGGGAACGGCGAAATAGTGCTGGGCGCCGGTATCGCGGGCGATGAACATGTAGTAGGGAACGCAGTTCAAATCGACCTGCTTCCGCCACAATTCCGACCATACCTCAGGGGAATTATTGATATGCCGCAGGACCGGCGACTGGGTTCGGATAACAGCTCCGGCTGACTGGAGACGGTCGATAGCCTCTCTGACAACATCCGTTTTGAGTTCGGCGGGGTGGTTAAAGTGGGCCATGAAGGCGAGGTGTTTACCCGACTGCCTGATTCGCCTGAAAAGGTTAAGCAGGTCGCCGGCATCGTCGTCGGTGACGAACCGGTACGGCCACCAGGTCAGCGCCCGGCTGCCGATGCGAATGGTTTTGATATGGGCAAAATCCGGGCCGAGGAGGGGTTCGAGGTAATCGGCAATTGTTTTCGTTTTCATGACCATCGGGTCGCCGCCGGTAAAGAGGATATCGGTCAGTTCTTTATGATTGGAAACATACTGCTGGAGCAGGTCGGATTCAATCGAAGATATCCTGAAGTCTTTCATGCCGGTGAACTGCGGCCAGCGGAAACAGAAGGTGCAGTAGGCGTGGCAGAACTGGCCCTGACCGGGGAAAAAGAGGGCTGTCTCGCGGTACTTGTGCTGAATCCCTTCGTAGCGCAGGTTATCTTCCACCGGAACGTTATGTTCGAGCTGCCCGGCAGGGTGAGGGTTCAGCCTCAGGCGGATTTCATCGGCGGCTTTCCGCACGGCGTCCTTTTCCGCTCCGGACTGAATGACGGCTTTCATGGTCGCGTAGTCATCCGGCAAAAGCATATCCTTCTGGGGGAAAGCAATCCTGAACATCGGGTCGGTGAGGTAGTTATCCCAGTCGATGAG
>CAZOGR010000010.1:0-24580 GCA_964579355.1 uncultured Dehalococcoidales bacterium
GTATCGAGGAAAGCAACCCTTTTCGGATTCAGCCTGTCTTCGATATCCAGTATCAGCACACCCGGAGAAGCGGGGGTTTCGCTGCCGGACGTATTTACTTCGATAAAGAGGTAATGTTTTCCGTGTATTTCCCCGGTCGCTCCACGCCCGGTATAAGTTGCTCCAGGCTCTTCGAGCCGGTACTCTCCAACAGCAGCAAGGTTAACGATATTCGAAGGCATTTCCTGAGATAAGGTATAAACCTGTCCGGGAACATCGAAGCGGAACAGTTCTACCTTCTGCTGCCCGTCTGCCTGTAGATAGTTTATCGAATTGATAGACTGTTCGATGATATCGGCGATTCTTTCCGGTTCAACGGATGTGGCATCATAGCCGAAGGTGCAGAAATATTCAAGCGTTTCTCCAGGGTCCAGGGTATACGGCCCGCTGTGATATTGGCCGTGTTCCCACCGGTACCAAACCTTACCGACAATATCGGCGTTCAAGCCGGGAAACACGTCATTGATTCTGACATCAACATCCGTCAGCGTATCCAAACTTGAATTCGTAATCGTTATGCCATAGTCGATTCGGCGGTTCGATGGGTCGGCATTATCCACCTCGCTCTGAATATCTACGGTAAAGTGAGGAAAATCGGGCACGGTGGTTACCCAGCCGGGGAGCAGAGTCCCATGCTGGTCTCTCGGAGCTTCGACAGAAAAGACACCGGAGAAATCGTACCGTATATCGGTGACGGATACCCGTGTTTCGCCATTATCATCGAGTTGGCGGGTAACCTGTTTCAGACGTCGTGCCAGGTAATCATCCTTGCCTATCCAGATTTCGACTTCTATCTTCCGGTCTCCTTCCAGCAATTTGGCAAGCGATTCCTGAATCTGGTCTTCACTCAGCGGAGGCATTCCCATTTCGGGATAGCTTGCCGACATGGCACGAAGCTGTTTCTCGAAGTCATAAGAACCGGTGTAATGGAGGCAGGGCGTGCCGTCCATGAGGACATCCGGTAATTTCTTCAGGTCTTTCAGATAGTCGATTATTTGAAGAGTGTACTCCCGGGATATCATGGTCGAATATCCCTGAGCATGAGGCCATGTTCCGTAAGGATTTTCGGGAACGATTTCCTTAAAATATGCCTCATCATCAATGGTGATAAATTCGTAATTCAAGCCTGCCTGATTTCCGGTTTGATTGAAGTGGTATCGGTCGGGAGCGACATATTCTATCTCGACAACCACGTTTGTTTCGCCGGACGAGCTTGTTTTAAACACGGAAATCCGATACGAGCCGAGTTCGTCGACAGCTTCTCTGGCCCGTGCCAGGACACCGGCGGGGGATACAGCCCACGGCTGCCAGGTTACCAGAACCGCAAGAGCCACTATCACCGGGACCGCAGCCAGGGCTGTACGCAGCCAGCGGCGTTTCGGAGTTACCGGATTTCCGGATTGTCTGATTTTAGACATCGTTACCTCTCTGATATCGGTAACCACCGGAACCTGTCTCAATGATTCGAGCTGACTTCGGATACCGGCAAATTCTTCCCGCATTGCCCGGCAATTCGGGCAACCAGCGAGATGTTCCTCGACAAAATCCCGTTTAATATTCGGCAATTCATCGTTAACATAGGATGAAAGCAGTTCAACAATATCCGCACACTTCATCTGCCGCCACCTCCTGCACAGTACAATTGTCTGAATACAAGGCTGCCTCTCGTCACCCTTTTCCGCACCGCTTCCTCGGAAATGCCGAGAATCTCAGCGATTTCCCGGTATTTGAATCCTTCGACGAAGTGAAGAACGAGGCAGTCCCGTAGTTTATTGGGAAGTTTCAACAGGGCTTCTTCGATTGCTATCGAGTTCTCAACGCTTTCGGTTGATTCGGGAGCAAGCGGTTCATCCTTCGACTTTCCCGAAAACGGTGAAAAGAATACCAATTTTTTACGGCGGAAATACTGCCGGGCGTTATTACCGGCGATTTTATACAGCCAGGCTCTAAGGGCGATGTGAGAATCGGTTTTCAGAATGTTCCGGTATGCCTGAACGAAGGTATCCTGAGCAAGGTCTTTCGCAAGTTCTTCATTGCCGGTCAAGCGATAGAGGTAGCGCTGAAGAGGCGCCTGATACCGTTCGACAATAGAGGAAAAGGCATCCGGGTTACCATTTCTCACCAGGGCGATGGCAGTCATTTCATCCAAACCGCATTTCCTTCCTGTTATCTGTTTCAATGCGCGGAAAGGTAAAAACCGGACAAATTTCTTCAAACCCGGTTCGTCTCATGGTATCATGTTAAAGCCAATTTTCATAAGGGTGAAAACAGAAATGATTAAGTATTTATGAAATATCCGTGATACATATCAGATGGTTTCGTATAAATGAACTGAAATGTAGCAACAGAGGTAATTCGCCTCGTTTACAGTTAACATAAATATTAAAGTCAGAATGATAATGAAGAAGATATTCATACCAATCATCATCGTGCTCATCGCATTCATGAGCGGTTGCGACCGGGGAGTAAATGATTTTCCGGAACGAATCGCATTTGTCGGTATCGAGAAGGATCGACAGGGTTGGAATATTTTCTCTATGGAACCTGACGAAAGTAATCCGGTACGGCTGGCAAGGCAAATGCACATGGGTCAGCACGACCAGTGGTGGTCGGATAACGGCCGACTGGCATACATTGAGGGAGATTACCGCGAACCTGCTTTATGGCTGAGCGTTATCAATATGGACGGCACTAATCAGCGCCGGGTACTGGACATATCAGGGATAATTGTCCAGTCGATGGCTATTTCTCCAGACGGCAATACCATTCTCCTGGTCTGCCGGGCGGCTTTCCCGAGAGAACAACCGGAAGGTCCGGCTCCGGAAGGTATCGGGACAGTCATGGAATTCTACAGCCTGGATATAGAAAGCGGCACCTTCAAATGCCTGACCGACACTCCGGATATCAGCAAAGAGACAGCCGCCTACTCCCCGGATGGTAAAAAGATAGCCTTTATCGGGAGGACGGATGACCCTGCAACTGAGTATGATATCTACGTCATGAAGGCAGACGGCAGGAATCTGCGACGATTAACCTTTCATGACAGCAGCATGATGCTGCACGATCGGAACTTGCGGTGGTCTCCGGACAGCCGCAAGGTTCTTTTCTCGATGGATACCGTGTTCTACAGCGACATCAGGCATTACGGCGACATATTTGTCGTCGATGTGGAAAGCGGTGAAGAGCTCAATCTGACCGACAGCGCCGACTATGATGACGTTGAAGCGTGCTGGTCACCTGACGGGAGAAAAATCGCATTTTCATCAGGCCACCATACGGATAACCGGGAAATTTCCCTTACCTGGGGTGTTTACACGATGAATGCCGATGGCACCGAGATGGAGAAAACAGGCGATAATCTTTCGCAATCGGTCTGGTTACCGGACAACCGGAGGCTCCTGGCAGTCCAGTTCGATGGAGAGAGAAAGTATTCGCTCGTTACCGTTGATACAGAAAACGGAACGACACACAAGCTGCTTACATGCGGAGAAGGACCAGAATATCGATTTGCTGTTGCCTACCACCCGGTCCGGTTACCACGGTGACGATGGGAAAAGTACAGAAGCAGAATGAGCTTGAATTAAACCCGGATGTCCACTATTTGGTGAATTCGGAGCTAAAAAAAGCGGAGGAAAAAATTCCTCCGCTTTAATTTGCGAGCCAGCCCTGTCGCTAAGCCCGATTACCCCCAGGGCTCCGGACACGGGAGGGGTATGGTTGGTATTTAAGCTGAGACGAGCTGCTAAATCCCAGCACCCTGGATTTCCCCCGACAGGACCAGCACAAACACAAATTTGTTACAATGTAGTCAATGAAGGTAACAAAACACGATTACCTATTGATTTTTCAATGTCCAAGTGTAAAAATACTAGTGAGTAGCTAACGATGTCGCATACGACATTATCAGTTTATACCCAGAGTAACACGTTGTCAAGTAGGTTTTTCCACCCGAGTTAATTATGTGTTTCTTGTTGGTAAGTACATTCCGGTCCGAGGAGAATATACATGCAGGTTGAACAGAACGACGAGAGTTATTTTACGTTATGGGCGATGATTATTCAAACCAGAGACGTGCTGTTTCGAGCAAGGGATGACGAATTAAGCCGGTACGGGATAACCGCTGTCGAAGCCAGAGCCCTGTTTATCATCAATCTTCTCGGAGAACAGGTGACGCCGGCGATGATTTCGCGATGGATGCTGCGGGAACATAACACGGTGACGGCTCTTCTCACCCGCATGGAGAGCAAGGGGCTGATAACCAAAACCAAAGACCCCGGGAAAAAGAATTCGTGGCTTATCGGAATGACGGAGAAAGGAAAAGAAGCCTACGAAAATTCATTAAAACGAAACGCCATCCGGAACATACTCTCGGTGATTCCCGTTGATGAACGTCAACTGATTATCAGCAGCCTGCAGAAAGTCAGTGACTACACGTATAAGTACCTGATGGATACGATGCCCGGGGATTGAGCCGATGAATTTTACCGCCGGCTTTACAGAGATTCCAGTTTTTTTATCACGTCATCGATTGCTTCCTCTTCGGTGGAAGCTCCTCCGGTTACCCCGACGTACGAATGACCGGCGACCAGCGACGGGGTAATTTCGTCAGCCGATTCAATCAGGTGGGTTTCCGTTACCCGGGAGCACATTTCCGCGAGGTGATTCGAGTTAGCGCTGGTATTGCTGCCGATAACAAGCATCAGGTCGACTTTTTTTGCCAGATCGAGGGTTGCCTGCTGCCGGTCCCGGATGTCGTGGCAGATGGTATCGATGATACGAATTTCCGAATCTTTCAACAGTGTAACGTCGATAATGTTTTTAACAAAATTATTGAACATGGACGGTATCTGAGTCGTTTGAGAGAGAATGCCGATTCTCCGGGGAATCATTGCCAGTTTTTTAAGAGGTTCGCTGTCAAGGGTTGCCAGGCCGTTTCCCTCCGCCCAGCCGAGAATTCCCTGGACTTCACGGTGATTTCCGTCACCGAAGACGATGATAAAGTAACCGGCGTTCGATAATCTTCTGGCGGCAATCTGGGCACGCTGGACAAAAGGGCAGGTGGTATTGATAACATCGGAAAAGCGTTTCCGGATTTCCGTTTCCATTTCCGGGCTCAGCCCGTGAGCGCCGATAGCAACGGTACTGCCTTCGATTTCGTCGAGGCTGTTCACCACTTTAACGCCAAGTTGGGAGAGCTTCCGCATCACCTGCCGGTTGTGGACAACAGCTCCGAGGGGTTCGACCTTACCGCGCTCCCGGGCTGCCTTTTCGAGGGTATCGACAGCCCGTTTCACGCCGAAGCAAAATCCGGTTCGGGCGGCTTTTTCAACTTTCAGCTTCATTTTTTCTATCCCCTGGCGAGTAAAAACCGCGGTATTGCCCGGGAAGTATTTCCGCGATATGTTCCATGATAAACCGGGTCGATGCTTCGAGGTCTTTCTTTCTTTTGCCGCTGTCTTTACCGGGAAGGTGGAACGGTTTACCATAGGTAAGCGTAACCGGATACTTCCGGAAGATAAACCGCCAGTCGGTCAGGTTTTCGGTGCCGGTGATAGCAACCGGAACAATCGGAACATCATGCCGGGAAGCAATAAGCGCCGAACCCGGATGGGCTTCATGCAGTTTCCCGTCTTTACTTCGGGCGGCTTCAGGAAACATCACCAGAATCAAGTTCCGCTCCAGGACATTCTCAGCATCGCGTATGGCCTGTCTGTCCATCTGTCCGCGATGGACGGGGAATGCTCCCAGACCGCAAACGAGGTAGCCTATGCAGCGGTTTCTGAAGAGTTGTTCTTTTGCCATGAATATAGCATTTCGCTTCAGGGTAACGCTGACCAGCGGCGGGTCCGCATTATTGAGATGATTAGCCACTAAAAGCACGGGGCCTTCAGCGGGGATATTTTCGAGTCCTTCAACCTTGAGCCGGGTAACCAGTCTGAAATACCAGTAAACCGTCCATTTTGCGATGTAGTAGTACCAGCGAATCATGCTTACCTCAAGAATATCAACGATACCGTACTACCGTTAATTATAGCTTGTTCAGGCGATACAAGACAAACGTTACCGGATATGACTGACGATAGAGTTCTTAATCATATATTGACACACAATGGAATCAACTGATGAGCGCTGCCGGTTAAGCCAGGCCGTTTAAAAAATCAGGTTGAGCAGACCTCCGACACTCAGCGACGTTGCCAGCATTATGCCGGTCGACTTCAGAAGGTTTTTTACACCCAGTTCTCTCCCGAGGACGATAAAGGTAGCAATGCAGGGGAAGAACATTGCCAGCACGACGCTGCCGACAACAAGCTGCCCGGCCGTCAGGGAAAGGGGAGCCAGCATACCGAGAGCGACATCTTTTCTAAGGAATCCGACCAGTATGGCGGTCACCGCCTCCTTCGGTAATCCGAGAAGGCCGGTGATAACCGGAGCAGTAAAGTCAGCGATGGCATCGAAGACACCGAAATAGTACAGGATATTAACGGCTATTACGGCTATCATAACGAGGGGAATCGCCTCCCTGAAGAAGCCGGCGATTCTCATCCACAATTTCAGGCCGACGGTTCGAATCGGCGGCAGACGATAATGAGGGATTTCTATGAGCAATTCGGGACTTTGCCCCCGGGCTACTTTATTAATCAGGAATCCAAGTACAATCCAGACGAGGAACAGGGTGCCGTAGACCGTGACAACGTACTGAATGCCGTGAGCACCAAGCAGGCCGACAACCATTGCCTGGAGAGAAGCGCAGGGAATGGCAATGGATATAAGGGTAGCGGTGATAAAGCGTTCTCTTTTACTCTCAAGAATCCTCGTTGCCAGGATTGCCGGGACATTACATCCCAGGCCAAGCATACTGGGGATTATGGCGTAGCCGTGCAGCCCGAGTCGATGCATGAGGGTATCCATCAGCACAGCCAGCCTGGGCAGGTACCCGGTATCTTCGAGCAAACCGAGTATCAGGTAAAACGAAGCGATGTACGGCAATACCATGGCAAACGGAACATATAAACCGGTTGTCAGGACGCCGAACGATTCGACAAAGTCAATTTCATCGACAGTGATATTACCGAGTAGAATATCATGAAAAAACCCATCCCCACCAAGAACTTCTCCAAGCTTGAGCAGTGGCGGGGCAATCAGGTTTTCAAAAATGGGGTCGAAAATATATCTGATAAGACTTTCGCCGATAAGCCGTACCAGGTAAAAAGAACCGCCGAGAATAACCGCGGCCATAAAGGTGCCGGGAATCGGCCGGACACTCGCATCGGCGAGCCTTTCCCGCCAGGTATGGTGCCGGTGGGTAACCACCTGAACCTGATTGATAATCGTTCCGATTTCCATCCAGCGTTCATCATTGGTACGTTCAGGTACATCGGGAGATACCGCAAGGTGAAGGCTTTCGCCAAGTTCCTTGATGCCTTCGCCGGAAACGGCAACGGTAGGAACAATCGGCACGCCCAGAAGTTCCCGTAATTTATCGAGGTCGATACGTATACCGTAGTGCTCGGTATCGTCCCACATATTAAGAGCGATAATCATCGGGATTTTTCTTTCGAGAAGCTGGAGAGTCAGGTTCAGGTTTCTTTCAAGGTTCGTCGCGTCGACGACGTTAATCGCGATATCTCCGGACTCCAGCATTTCTGCGGCGATTCTTTCGGCTTCGGAGGTCGGTTCGAGGGTATAGGTGCCGGGAACATCGATGATTTCGGATGTTTCATCGCCATGTTTGAAATACCCTTTCGTATAGCCGACGGTGCTTCCCGGGTAGTTCGAGGCGATTACTTTCGTGCCGGTAAGCCTTGAGAAAATGACGCTTTTCCCGACATTAGGATTTCCCATCAGGAGTATTTTCATGTTTTACTGCCCCAGTTCAACGATAATTTTGTCGGCCATGCCACGGCCGATGGCAACCCGTGTACTCCCAACCTGTATCGTAACAGGCCCCCTCCATAACATCGAGCTGATTTTCGTGACTATCTTACCCGGACGAAGGCCAAGCGCGGAAAGACGAGCCGTGACCGTTTCACCCCCCTGTATTTCAACAACTTTCGCCTGTTGTCCGGACTGCATTTTACTTAAGGATACTACTTTGCCTTCTGGCATAGGTTTTCGTCCTTTTCCCGGCTTTTTTACTGACCCCACCGACATCATTCCTGCCGGCCGGCTTTTACCCGGCACTCTTCGCATACGCCGGTCATTTGAACCGTCATACCGGTGATTTCGAAGTGTTTTTCCCGTCCGATTCTTCTCATCAGAGCAACGCCCGAGGGTATTTCGAACTCGACGATTTTTCCGCAGCCCTGGCAAATCAGATGATAGTGATCGCGGGAATTTTTCAATTCATAATGATGATGGGCTTCGTCGAGCCGTACTTCTTCGATAAGCCCAAGTTCTTTCAGTGTCTGGAGGGTCCGATAGACAGTTGACAGGGAGAGGCGGGGTTGTTTCTTCCTCGCTCTCTGGTACACTTCATCAGCATCAAGATGTCCTTTACCGCTACGGATTATCTCCAGTATCGATTCGCGCTGCCGGGTTTTTCGCAGTCCGGCATCGCTCAGAAGATTTTTATACGCTGTTTTATTGTTTGTCATGTCTCTAATAAACAGGATGCCAAAGTATTTGAGCTTAAGATAATAATGCAAACCATTTGCAATTAGGTTAAGTATACTATACCCCCTCGGGGTGTGTCAATAAGGAGTTTTCGGACTTTACGGGTCAGAGTACTCTTTTCAGGCGGGGGTTGGGAGTGATACCGGGAGTCCGGCCGCGCTTGGCTATCGGCTTGCCGTCTATTTCGTGGAGGTCAGCTGTAAAATCAATAGGGGAAGCGCCGGATATATAACTGCCGATACCGAATCCGGCAACAGGAGCGCCGGTTTGAAGGAAATTCCGGATTCGTTCCGGATTCATGCCGCCGCTGACGAAGATTGAAACATGTTTGAACCCTGATGTATCCAGGGCATTCCTCACTTTTTTGACAAGTTCCGGGGTTACACCACCAAGTTCGCGGGGAGTGTCAAGTCGGACACTGGTGAGTTTATCTTTCAGGGCAGCAGCGACCCGGACACTTTCTTCGGCTTCGTCAATGAAGGTATCGACGAGGGAAACACGGGGAATCGTTTCATCGACGTACGTATCGAAAGCAACCGTCGCTTTTACCGTGTCTCCGATGATGAGAATCAGGGCATGGGGCATCGTTCCGGAAGGCCTGATACCGGCAAACTCAGCTCCGGCGGTGCTTGAACAACCGGAACAACCGCCGACGATTGCCGCATAGTCCATGACGCCGGCGACGCCGGGATGAACATGGCGGGCTCCAAAACTGATAACCGGCAGTCCGGCAGCAGCGTCGACACACTGACGGGCGGCGGTCGCCCAGCCGCTGCAATGGGCGAGCGTGCCGTCGATGGCCGTTTCGTACAGCCCGTAACTCCGATAGGGAGCTTTAATGCGAAGAACGACCTCTTTCCTGGTCATCGGCTCGCCTTCCCCGAGAGCCCGGACCTCGCACTCTACCCCTTTCAGCACTCTGGCAAGAAGAGCTTTTACTTCCTCGATGCCGCAGAGAAGGCCGTCCTGTGATGGAAAGACCTCCATAACGGCCATCGGGTCGACTTTCTCTTTTTCCAGAATGGAGAGGGTATGGTGAAAATAAACGTCAGCCGTTTTTCCTGAAAGAATGTCTTCCGAAGGTTCGAATCCAGGTTTCTTCATAGTCTGGCTGCTCCGATTACTTCAGTTTGACACCGAGGACTTTTTCCATGTGGTCGAGGGCAAATGTATGGGCCGTTTCATCCGGCGAGGCAACGCAGTTTATCGGAACTTCGACCGGGTAGTCGCGGTTCCGCGCATCAGCCGCCGTATGCAGGACACAGATATTGGTCAATACCCCGCAGATGATTATTTTATCA
Source organism: uncultured Dehalococcoidales bacterium (assembly GCA_964579355.1). Taxonomy (GTDB): domain Bacteria; phylum Chloroflexota; class Dehalococcoidia; order Dehalococcoidales; family UBA2162; genus MGML01. Next base: position 9,954 of record CAZOGR010000010.1, read on the forward strand.
GGTTGCAACTGATTAAGGCGCTGTTCGAGGGAAGTTTCGAAGAAACCGCTGTAGCGGTGTTTCGGCATATATTCGGCATTGTATTCGGCCAGTTCCGGGATGATATCGGCCTCCTCGGTGCCTTCTATGCAGTGAGGCGGGAACATTTCGAATTCAGCATCGTCAGGAGCGTGGTTATCGCAGAGAAAAATGATATGTGAATCCTGATTGATTTCAATTTCGATAAGGTTTCTGACGTCGGGAATTATCGAACGGCACTTTTCGCCGAGAGAAAGCGGATGGCCTTCTTCGAGAAAACCCCTCAGCATATCGACGACGAGGACAACGTTTGACATACCATTCCCAACTTTCCAGGCTGTCTGAAAACGCTAGTGAATTACCACCCGTGTATCGCCCTGCAAGTCAGATATCTTGCCGATGACGGACGCTTCGGGGATAGCAGACAGAATCTGTCCGGCGTCGCCGGGAGAACACATGACCGTCATGCCGACACCCATATTGAAGACGTGGTACATCTCCATGATATCAATGCCACCGCGTTCCTGTATCAGTTTGAAAATCGGAAGAACGGTCCACTTCGTTGAGTCGAACTCCGCCATAAGCCCTTCAGGGAGAATTCTCGGTACGTTATCGAGCAACCCTCCGCCGGTGATGTGGGCCATACCCTTGATGATCGGAAGGTGAGGCTTAAGCTGATTGTAGTAGCATCGATGCGGCTCAAGCAGCTCTTCGCCTAATGTTCTCCCGAGTTCGGGGATATATTTTTCGAGTTCGCTCTTCGATTCTCCAAGCACGGAGCGGACGAGGGTGTAGCCGTTGGTGTGGAGTCCGCTCGAAGGGAGACCGATTATCATATCGCCGGCAGCAATTTTACTACCGTTGATAATCCGGTCTTTTTCGACGACCCCGGTGATAAAACCGACCAGGTCGTAATCGTTTCCTGCGTAAACATCCGGCATTTCAGCAATCTCGCCACCGATAAGGGAACAACCGACCGCCTTGCAGGCGTCAGCCATTCCCCGAACGATTTCAACTGTTTTATCAGGGCCAACCTTTCCGATGCCGATGTAATCGAGAAAAAAGAGTGGTTCGGCGCCGCAGGTGAAAATATCGTTGACGCAGTGGTTGACGATATCGAGCCCGACCGTATGGTATATGCCTAGAGTAACCGCTATTTTCAGCTTGGTACCAACGCCGTCAACGCTGGAGATGATTACCGGGTTTTTATAGCCTTTAAACTCGAACATCGAACCGAAAAGGCCGACATCACTGAGAACCTCCGGGCGGAAGGTTGACTTGGCAAGTTTACCGATTCTTTTAATCGCCCCGGATTTTGCCTCGATATCGACGCCCGCTTCAGCGTATGTTTTCTTCATGACATCTCCTCCGTTACAAACGGTACCTACTTTCGAAACAGCTTTTTAAACTTATCGGATATCGTTTCTTTTCCCGAATCATCTTCGACGATAATCATTTCGCCTTTGCAAATCCGGTAATATTCACAGGGGAAGATACCGCGAGGTTCTTCGCCTCGTGCCCGAACCGAATTCTGCCATGCTTCCATTCCGGCCACCACAAGTTCTATGTCAGCCGGATTCGTCAATTCCCGGCCGCATCTGTCACACATCAGTTTTTTCATTATACTGCTCTATTGTAGCGGTTTACTTTTTCCTCTTCCAGCCGGTTGCGGCCAGCGGCGCCACGGCCAGCCAGAGGGTGATGGTAACCAGCATGGCATTCACGTAGGAAATGGTATCGGTCAGGCCGACCTTCGGACCGACGATATTCCACAGCGCCATAACGATTACAGAACTGATGAAGAACCCCGGAATCGCCCCAAGTATCGCGAAAAATCCAAACATATCATCTCTCCCGTCGATGTTTATTGACGAAGCGCCTGATTCTGGCAAGCGCTTCAACGATATTTTCCAGGGAAGTCGCGTAGCAGCACCGCACGTAGCCTTCACCGCAACTGCCAAATGCCGAGCCGGGAACGACGGCTACTTTCTCTTCTGTCAGAAGCCTCTCGGCAAACTCATCCGATTTCATACCGGTCGACTGAATCGAAGGAAAGACGTAGAAAGCGCCTTTCGGTTCGAAACAGGGTATTTTCATATCGGCGAAGCCCTTGAGAATGACTTTTCGCCGTTTGTTATAATCGTCTACCATTTCCCTGACATTCGATTCACCGGTTTTCAGGGCTTCGAGGGCGGCGACTTGAGCCATCGTCGATGCGCACATCATAGTGTACTGGTGGATTTTTGTCATGGCGGCGGTTATTTCCGCCGGAGCCGCCGAGTAACCGATTCTCCAGCCAGTCATGGCATAGGCCTTGGAAAACCCCCCGAGCAGAATGGTGTGTTGTTTCATGCCGGGGAGCGACGGAAAACAGGTATGTTCGACACCGTAGACCAGCTTGGCGTAGATTTCATCCGATATGACAAGCAACCCTTTGCTTACTGCCAGGTCAGCGATATCTGCAAGTTTTTCCCGGCTCATCACCGCCCCGGTCGGGTTTGCGGGATAGCCGATTAAAATCGCCTTAGTCGAGGGTGTAATATATTGTTCGACATCTTCAGCACTCAACTCGAAATTATTAGCCTGAGTGGTGGGGATTTTCACGGGGACGCCTCCGGCCATGACAATACAGGGCTCGTAGGCGACATAACACGGATCGGAAATGATAACTTCGTCTCCCGGATTCACAATTGCCCGCAGAGAAAGGTCGAGGGCTTCACTGGAGCCGACGGTAATGAGGAGTTCTGATTTCGGGTCATAAACGATTCCATAGTCCTTCGCCAGTTGTTTGGCCAGTTCCTGCCGGAGTTCGGGAATCCCTGAGTTCGAGGTATACATGGTATAGCCTCTCTCCAGGGCAGCGATAGCCGCCTCGCTGATGTGAAACGGGGTAGAGAAGTCAGGTTCACCGACACCAAGCGAAATCACCCCTTCGGTAGAAGCAAGCAGGTCGAAAAACTTCCGTATCCCGGACGGTGATAACTGGTTTACCTTGTCCGAAATCTGATAGTTCATTTTCAGCGTAACAGGAATTTCCCGCATAGAACACTCCCATTTTATTGGCAGGCTGGCTGCCTAAAGAATAACCGGCTGGCGTTTCGATTCTTTTTTCTCGCCAATAATCTCTCCGTCTTCCTTGTACCTCTTCAAGATGAACTGAGTGACGGTTTCCTGAACCCCTTCTACATGCGAGAGTTTCTGAGAGACGAAATCAGCTATCTCATGGTTCGTTTTTCCCGTGACCATGACAAAAAGGTCATAGGTTCCCGAAACGAGATAGACAGTCTTCGTCTGGGGCAAGCGATAGATTTTTTCCGCTATAGAATCGAACCCGGTATCTTTTTCAGGCTTCAGCTTGACTTCGATAAGTGCCCAGACGATATTTTCATCGAGTTTTTCCCAGTCGATAATCGTCTTGTATTTTAGAATGGTGCGGTCATTTTCAGCGTCCCGGATAATGCGGGACACTTCTGAAGTCGTTTTGCCCGTCATGGCCGCAATCTGTTTCGGCGAGGTACGGGCATCGTTCTCAAGTATCTTCAAAATATCTTTTGGCATTTTTCAGCCTCCCGATGGTACTCTGACAACTTTGTTCAGTCTGTCTCATTATAACAGAGTTCAATCATTTTGTTATCAGTTGTTCGTACTATATGCGTACTTTTCAAAGGGATATTTTCTCCCCTCAGCTACGTTTTTAAGGATAAAGCTGTTTCCTAGATGACGCGGCCGTCTTTTTGTGCCTTGTAATCAAGCAGCAGGCCGATGAGAATGCAACCGATAATCCCGATTGCAGAACCATACGGTACATTGGAAAACACCAGCCCGAGAGCCGTCCCGATACCTGCGCCAATACTGCCCATCAATCCGGTGTAATAGCCTTTATTCACCAGTTTGTGTTTTTCACGGAGGTGCTTGATAAACCGGTTAACATCTTCCTGGAATATCTTACTTTTCTCGCTATCATTCGTTTGAATCACGGCGCCGATATCGTCGGCTAGTTTTCCAATTCCGGTTTTTACTGCCTGGCATTCTTCGCAGATATCGGCAAAGGAATCGATTTTCCTGGCCATGCGCAGAAACTGGTCGAGTTTGTATTTTTTAACGGTGCGCTTATCGCTGAAATCCATCACCATCCGGATTTTCTCATGCACGCGCCTGTACCATGCGGAGCCGCTTTCCAGTTCCTGAAGTATCTTATATATCGATGTAGAAATGTTGACTGCCTCCAAAGCCAGTATCAATCATATGGGAATATTATTGGTATAATGATTACCATTTTCCGGATTCCGCCGTGCAAACAACTGTACCGGTTGCTCAAATATGTTGAAACCGATTAAAGCGATGGTTTCTGCCGGTGCCAGTCCGTTACCTGCTGGTAAGCATGGCTGATGTTCAGCAGTGTTTCTTCTGCAAACGGCTTACCGATAAGCTGCATGCCGACCGGAAGCCCCCGGGAAAATCCGGCAGGTATCGAGATGGCAGGGACACCGGCGATATTAATCGGGAGAGTGCAGACATCGCTGAGATACATCTGCAACGGATTATCGGTTTTCTCACCGATTTTAAAGGAAACAGTCGGTGACGTCGGGGTTACCAGGGCATCGACTTTCTTAAAAACCTCGTCGAATTCATGACGGATAATTGTGCGCACTTTCTGGGCTTTCAGGTAATAGGCATCATAATAACCGGAAGAAAGAGCGTAGGTACCGAGCATAATACGGCGCTTCACCTCAGGGCCGAACCCGTACTGGCGGGTTTTCTGCATCTGGTCCCACATACTCTCGCTGTCCCGGTGCGAATACCCGTACTTGACGCCGTCGTAACGGGCAAGGTTCGCTGAGGCTTCGGAAGGAGCGATGATATAGTATACGGCAAGTGAATATCCCGTATGGGGAAGCGATACTTCTTCGATAACCGCTCCCATGTTCTCCAGTTCTCTGACAGCCGCCCGAACGGCCGTTTCGACACCTGATTCCATACCTTCGACGAAGTACTCTTTCGGTACCCCCAGCCGAAGACCTTTAACGTCTCCGGTCAGGCAGGCGGTGAAATCCGGGACATCTTCCAGCACCGAGGTCGAATCGCGCCGGTCGTGTCCGGAAATGGCATTCATGACCAGGGCGCAATCCCGGGCGTCTTTGGTCAGCGGGCCAATCTGGTCGAGAGAGGAAGCAAAGGCGACAAGGCCGTAACGGCTTACTCTTCCGTAGGTCGGTTTCAAACCGGTGACGCCGCACAGAGCAGCGGGCTGACGGATGCTGCCGCCGGTATCGGAACCAAGGGCAAAAAGGGTTTCATCGGCAGCAACAGCCGAAGCCGAACCTCCGCTGCTGCCTCCCGGAACGCGTTCAAGGTCCCAGGGGTTATGCGTCACGAAGAGAGCTGAATTCTCGGTTGATGAGCCCATGGCGAATTCGTCCATGTTGGCTTTACCAATCATGACCGTGCCGGCACCAGAGAGTTTATCGACAACAGTCGCATTATACGGAGGGACGAAGTTATGGAGCATCTTCGACGAACAGGTCGTCAATATGCCGTTCGTGCACATGTTATCTTTAAACAGTACCGGTATCCCGGTAAGCGGGCCGACTTTTCCTTCGGAGATTGATTTATCGGCTTTTCGAGCCTGTTCAAGCGCCTGTTCACGGGTAACGGTCACGAACGCCCGTACTTTGTCTTCAACCCGTTCGATTCGTTCAAGGCAGGCTTCGGTCAGTTCTTTCGATGAAACCTGCTTCGTTCGTAAAAGTTCGGACGCTTCGTGAATTGTCAGTTGATTAAGACTGTTAATGTGAGTATCCCCCTGTATTGCTAATCGTCACAAGCTTTTTCTGTACCTGTCATTGTTATATGCTGTGGTCTTCGAGAACCGCCCTGATTTTGAAGTGCTCTGCTTCCTGGTCGGGAGCGTTCGCCAGTACGTCCCCGGTGCTTATGGATGGTTCAATGACATCATCACTGGTCACGTTCTGCAAAGCAATAGACTGAGCGGTCGGAGGAACGTTCTCGGTATCGACCTGCTTGAGTGTTTCGAAATGTTCCAAGATATTGGAAAGCTGTTCGCTGAGTTTATCGACATCATTATCGGTGACGCCCACGCGGGCAAGCAGGGCAATATGCAGGACTTCTTCGCGGCTCAGTTTCATAAATCATCCTCCGGGATAACAGATATGCTTATGAGCGATTATATCATCCGTATTCGCGAGTCTGCAAGAAAGCAGCATGGTATACTGGAAGGTATGAACAGTCCCCGACTCGTCTTTGCCATCGTCAGCACGATTATCGAAGAACTCCTGATAGTGATTATCGCTGTCTGGGGTTTACCGCAGCTTGGTATCAACGTACCTTTCTGGATTATCCCAATCGTCATGGTCGTCTGGCTTGCTTATTCGGTGTATACGTACAAAAAAGGTACCAGGGCACTGAAAACAGGGCACATCATCGGTTTTCCCAACATGATAGGCACCACCGGTACAGCAACAAGCCGGCTGAACCCGGAGGGCATGGTGAAAATCCGGGGCGAATTATGGTCGGCAACATCAATCGCCGGACCAATCGAACCCGGAAGCAGCATTATCGTTAAAGGTCAGCAGAGGCTGAAACTGGAAGTCGATACCGTTAAGCCGGAGGATTTTCCGGGTTCTTAACAGTCGGCTCACCGGTAACCGGTTTTGTCCCTGCGCTCCTCTTATAGAACAGGGATATCAGTATCAGAATCAAACCTGTTATCAGCAGTACCAGGCTGAATATCTCGAGCGGCTTTATCAGGGCTTCCGCCATATCCAGCACCCATGTCTGAAGACCTGCCGGAATATCCGCCTCAGGGAGAACATTCTCGAACAGGAAGCGGCCTGCCCATACTCCACCGTACTCGAAAATCCCGTAGGTAAAGAGCGGTATACCAAGCCGACGCGTCACGGCTTTCACGTCGCGGAGTACCAGGATGACACCTGCCACTGACAGGATTATCAGAGCGATGAAACCGAAGAAAGCTATCCGGAATATCGATACATACGACTTCGTCTCAACGAGCCGTTCCTCGATTTCCGTTATCGCCTCATCGACAGTCTGCCTGGTTTCAGAGAGTGAGTTCTCGGTATTGACAATGAATTCCGAAAACCCGCCGGCGATATCCTGGCCAAGCATTGTTTCGTCGACGACAATACTCGAAGGGAGAAAACCGGCGATGTTGCCTTTTATCTCAGTGTTATACAACTGGATAAGTTCAGCCCGGGACAATCCGGCCAACTGGGAGGGCGGTGATGCTAAAAATTCAGCCAGCAGTTCCTCTTCGAGCGTTTCAATGACAGGGTCAATCGGGATACTGATGCGGAAGTGGGCTATCGTTCCGAGAAGATAATCTAGAAACGGGTCGATGGCTTCAGTGAGCCGGGCTTCGATAGTCGGTTCCAGCGATTCAACCGTACCCGGGATATACGCGGCGAGGTATGACATATCAGAGGGGATGCTGTTTCTCAGTTCTACGGAAATAACGTCGCTCACGCTGTCAACAAGCTTTAGTTCATCCATCAGGAGAACGACGAAATCATGGCTCAGAATCGTTTCCCGGAGCGTTCCTCTCAGGTCAACAGCCTGGCTGTCTCTGAGGATATAGTCGAAGACATGAGAAGCAATTGTGGTAATGTGGCCTTTCAGCTCCGATTCCGTTTCGGAAACCGTGCTGGTGACAGCAGTAACAAATGCCTCAGTCATGTTTCCATCGCTGGAATTCGACCGCAACATGATATCAACCAGTTCCGGAATGCTTATTTCTTTCAACAGGGAATCGACGAAACCCGGATTGAGGAACGAATCCCTGACAACGCTTCTCATCTCCGGTTGCTGTCTTTTCTCCAAAAGATAGTCGTAGACCGAATTGACGGCGACCTCTGTTCTTTCCTTGACCAGGGGCTCAATTTTCGGCGTCAGTTCCCGGATAAGGCCGGTTACCTCGCCGGAATCCTGAGGTTCCTCGATTTCGACGACTTCATCGATGAGTTCCGTGATACCGATTTCCTCTATTCTATCAACCACGAATTTCGGATTGAGAACGGTGCTGTTGACGGTATAGAGAACACCGAAAACCAGCAGACTGAAAAAAAGCAGGGAACAGAGAAGACCGACACCGAAGTTTTTCATTTTTCACACCTTTTCGTCATTTGTTTCGAAAAACGACTGGAATACGAGTGCTTCATGATACCATAAATCCAAAAATTCACGGTAATTACCACGAATACCGCCCGGTCATAATCGAGCCTGCCGGTACGGTTTGCCTTGCGGCACCGAGGAACATGAGGGTATTATATACATAAGACTGGCATAAATATATTACTGGAAAGTACATCATCAGGACGGATAATGCAGTACAGAGTAAGCTACCGGGATGAAAACGGTTTCAGACTGGGACCAATCGGTTATATTATCGTTATCAACTTAATTCTGCTGGTTATCACGCTTATCGTGCCACGATTGAAATTCGACCTCGGACTGGCTCCTTTTATCTTTCTTAACACGCCCTGGTCGTTTCTCGACAACCAGCCCTGGACGATAATTACCAATCTGTTCATTCATTCCGGAATATGGCATTTCTTCACCAACATGCTGACGCTTTTCTTTTTCGGGAACTACCTTATCCGGCTGACCGGCAGCCGGGCTTTTCTCATCATCTATTTTCTGGCCGGACTGGTAGGGAACGGATTCTACCTTCTGCACGCGCAGATATCCGAACAGACGATGTTTTCGGTAGCTATCGGCGCTTCAGGAGCGGTGTTCGGTATCGCGGGAGTATTGACTGTATTACGTCCGAAACTCAAGGTTTTCATCATTCCGATTCCGGTACCGATACCTCTCTGGGTGGCCATCCTCGGCGGGTTCCTCATTCTTTCAATCCCCGGCTTTGGTGGCAATATAGCCTGGCAGGCACACCTGGGGGGCTTGATAGTCGGGGCGTTAGCCGGCCTGTATTTCAGGAGAAAAATACCATACTACTATTAGAAAATTAACACCCTGAGGGGTTTATCCGGAACAGATATGAGTTCTAAAAGCACAATCCGCACCTATATTGGTTGCGATGAAATTGAGAAAACGCTTGAGCGGCTTGCCGGCGACATCAACCGGGATTACCGGGATAAAAACCCGCTGGTAATCGGCGTCCTTATCGGTTCTTTCGTCTTTCTTGCAGACCTGGTTCGGAAACTCGAGTTTCCCGTGGAAGTCGATTTTGTCCGGCTATGCAGCTACGGTTCCGGAACAGAGAGTTCGGGAGAGGTTAAGATGCTGCTGGAGCCGTCTATTCCGCTCGAAGGCCGGGATATCCTCGTAGTAGAGGATATCGCCGATACCGGGTACTCACTGGCCTTTCTTATGGATTACCTGAAAAAGAAAGCCCCGAAATCGGTCAGGCTCTGCGTCCTGATGGACAAGCCTTCGAGAAGAAAGGTACCGTTATCAATCGACTACACCGGCTTCACCGTGCCTGACGAGTTCCTGGTGGGATATGGACTCGATTGTGATTACAAGTACCGGAATCTCCGCGAAATCTGTATCCTGGGTGATACTGAATAATGGACGAAAGCCACGCTGATTTTCGAAAAGTTGATTTACATATTCACACCTCTGCCTCGGTCTGTTATTCGGAACCTTCGGCAACTCCCGAAGCGATTGTCGAAGCCGCTCTCGCAGCCGGGCTCGATGGTATTGCCATAACCGACCACAATTCAGCAGCCGGCATCGATGGTGTCAGAGCAGCGGCAGACGGTCGGTTAGCGGTTTTCCCGGGTGTCGAGATAACCACGAAGAACGGCCATTTCCTGGCTCTGTTCGAGATGGATACGGAGACAGCCTGCATCGAAGAATTTCTCGATTATGCCGGTATCGAAAAGAACGGACGGGGCGACGCCCATACCGTTGCCGCAGATGAAACAGTCGAAACTCTGAAAAAGATACAGGAGTGGGGAGGAATCGTTATCGCCGCTCACATCGACCGGTGGCCGAGCGGCTTCATGGAATCGAAAACAACCCGCCGCCAGAAAAAAACGATACACGAGTGCAGATACCTTGACGCTCTCGAAATCACCATTTCTGCCGATCGTCAAAAATGGCTCGAAGGAACAGTCAGGGATTTTCCATTACCAAGGGCCTGCATCCAGGGGTCGGACGCGCACAAACCGGAGGAAGTCGGACGGCGCCCGGTTTACATAAAATTGACAACTCCAAATCTTCCGGCGTTACGGCAGGCATTTCTCAATTACAAAGATTGCATCTTTTTCCCGAATGATGTAGATAATAGTACTAAATAACCATCGAACAGGAGTGAGCATGGAAAATCAGGACTATATCTACACGAAAGATAATGGTATTGCCATCATCACCATGAACCGGCCCGCCCAGAGAAACGCTCTCAATCCGACCCTGTTTCAGGGGATATTCACCTCAGTCGAAGACGCCTCGCAGGACGATAACGTGAAAGTCATCATCATTACCGGTACCGGAGAAGCGTTCTGTTCCGGAGCGGATGTCAAAGCTATGGCAGCCGGCCAGTTACAGCAGGCGGAAGAGAAAGCACCGAAAGATGCCGAACCGGGAAGACGGGCGCCTTTTGCCATGCAGTTCAGAAATTGCCCGAAACCGATAATCGCCGCCCTGAACGGGGTAGCAGTAGGGGTAGGGCTTGATCTGGCTCTCTCCTGCGATATTCGAATCGCTTCCGATAAAGCCCGGGTTACCGTCGGCTACGTGAGAAGAGGCATGGTTCCTGCCGCCGGAAGCGCCTGGTATCTGCCCCGCCTGCTCGGTCTCGATAAAGCCTTGAAAATAATCTGGACGAGCGAGATGATTGACGCGAAGGAAATGGAGCAGCTCGGGCTGGTGACCATGGTCGTGCCGGATGAGGAACTGATGGATGCGGCAATCGAACTTGCGGAACAGATAGCTAAAGCTCCCATGCTGGCGGTACGAGCCGCCAAGCAGTCCGTCTACGAAAGCATGAATGTCGATATCCAGGAAAGCCTCGACCTTACCATGAGAATACGTCGGGAACTTCTCGGCACACGCGATTACAAGGAAAGCGCGACCGCGTTTGTCGAAAAAAGAGAACCGACCTTCAAGGGAGAATGACATGGTAAACAGTCAGCTTATCAGCGTCGCCAGAGGTGACATTCCCGCCGACTTTATCCTTGCAAACGGAAAAATCGTCAACGTTTTCAACGGAGAAATTCAGGAAGGGAATGTCGCTGTTCACCAGGGGTTTATCGTCGGAACGGGGAATTATACCAGAGCTGAAAAAATAATCGACCTGCAAGGGAAATACCTCGCGCCGGGTTTTATCGACGGGCACGTCCACCTTGAAAGCTCGATGCTCGACGTTCCCCAGTATGTCAGGGCGGTCACCTCACGGGGCACGACGGGAATCATCACCGACCTCCACGAAATCGCCAACGTCGCTGGCCTTGTAGGTATGCGGTACGTTCTCGACACGGTCGCCGACCTGCCGATGGACCTTTACCTGATGGCTCCTTCCTGCGTTCCGGCAACCCATCTTGAATCGAACGGAGCAGCTCTCGGCAAGGAAGCGCTTGCCCAGGTCCATACCTGGAAAAGCTGTATCGGGCTGGGCGAGGTGATGAACTATCCGGGCGTTATCGGCGGCGACGAAGCGGTTCTGGGTAAAATAACCCTTTTCGACGATAAACTGGCTGACGGACACGCTCCGGGCGTAAGCGGGAGAGATCTCGATGCCTATATCGGCACCGGGATATATTCCGACCATGAATCGGTGACACTCGAGGAAGCCCGGGAGAAACTTGAACGCGGCATGTACGTCATGTTACGCGAAGGTTCGTCGGAGAAAAACCTTGAAGCGCTCCTGCCGCTCGTGACCGATAAAACGTACAAGCGATGCCTGTTCGTGGTCGATGACAGAAGCTGTTACGACCTTCTCCATGACGGGGATATCGATGCCGTCGTGCGGAAAGCTGTTTCTCTCGGACTCGACCCGGTCAGGGCGATTCAGCTCGCCACCATCAATACCGCCGAATATTTCGGCCTGCGGAAAACAGGTGGTATCGCCCCTGGATACCGGGCCAACCTGATAGTCATCGACGATCTGAAAGAACTATCTATCGAAGCTGTTTATTACCAGGGAAGAAAAATCGCTGAGAAAGGAGCTTCTCTGATAGCGCTTAACCCGGCGAAAGTCGCCCGGCCGACCGGCACCGTGAGGGTAAAGCAGTTCGGAAAAGACGCCCTGAAAATAACCCCGAGGGATGACATGTTTCCGGTTATCGAAATCGTCCCCGGCCAGATAATTACGAAAAAAATCTTCGAAAAAGTCGCGCCGGTCGACGGTGAGATAGTGCCGGATGTCGAAAGGGATTTACTGAAAGCGGCAGTTATCGAACGGCATCACGCTACCGGGAATATCGGTGTCGGGCTGATAAAAGGGTTCGGCCTGAAAGAAGGCGCTCTGGCCTCTTCGGTCGCCCATGATTCGCATAACATTGTCGCAATCGGCACGAGCGATGACGATATCATTCTCGCCGTTAAAGAGATAGAAAAGATGCAGGGAGGGCTGGTGGCGGTTGCCGGGGGAAAAGTCCTCGGAAGCCTGCCGCTGCCGGTAGCGGGGCTGCTTTCGGAAAAGCCGCTCGAAGAGGTCGTTGCCGAACTCGGCGCTCTGGAGAAAACAGCAAAAAGTATGGGCGTTCAGCCCGCTTCGCCCTTCGCCACTCTTTCATTCGCAGCCCTGCCGGTTATTCCCGAACTAAGATTGACCGACCTGGGAATCGTCGATGTCACAGAATTCCGCCTGATGTAGAGCGGCAGACTCTTTTCGTAATGCAGGAAAATCCCTCTCTATCTCCTCCCGATTGCGCTTCGCTGATATGGGATGTGCCACTTTTCAAAAGTCGGAGTCCTTAGATTCCGTATGGCAATCGGAAACTCGCGATTTATCGGAGGGAGAAGCTGCATCGTCTGCCTCTCTTCATACATTCGAAGAGGGATTTGGATATCGCTCCTTTTCCGTCCGTCCTGGGCCTCCATTTTCCGTTCGTCCTGAGCCTCCATTTTCCGTTCGTCCTGAGCCTGTCGAAGGAAGCCTGTCAAAGGATGGACGGTATATCTTTTTACTGATACGGTAAATTTCCACTTCGGCAAAGTGAAGTAAGGTTCGTGTTCTGTCTCCCTCTTTCGTAAAGATTGATAATCCCGCATGTCGCAGATTCCGTATCAGCGAAGCGAATAGGAGTGACGTAATCCATAAAAATCGTCTCTCCCCTGACTACCCATTACCAATCACGAATTACTCAATGTAGGCTTGTTCATACACTCTGATAGTTGTATAATTCGCCTAGCTATTTTTAACATAATCCTATTAATAAAGAAACTAATTTGGTGACCAATTTGACTAATAATGAAACAACATATCAAAAACGCGAGAAGATCATGGACATTGTCGCTGAAGTCACGGGCGGTAAAAGTTATAAAGCCCACAAATATGGGCTTGATAACGCGGACCGTCCATCAGTAGACTATGGAAATAGCGAAATAACTTGGAAAAGAAGAGCTGAAACTACACCACATAAAACTTATATACCCTTAACAAGTTTGTGCAAGCAACTTAGCTCTCGTGAAGAACAGATCCTCAGTTATTTTTTAGATGGTTCAAGGAAAGTCTTTAAAGTCGATGATATTGCTTATGCACAATCTGGCGGCCGAAGTGTCATATTTCCAGTGATTGCAGGGCAAATAGGTGTTGGGTGCTGTCAGCGTATAGATAAAACTATTACCCCAATCAAGTTCAAACGAGAGTTCGTCCTATCGATGCCAGATTTGGCAAACGCTGATGCAAAAACAGGCTTTTGGCATGCAACAGCGAAAAAATTAAGTGAATGTAGTGAACTGAAAAGGCTTGGTATTGGATTTTCAACTATTTTACCTTATAAAACATCGAAGGACTATGATAAAAAATACGAGGACCGTGCAACCGCCTGTGTTCAGGATAAAATGATCGAAAATGAGAAAAATCTTGTTGCAGAACTTGTGCGCGAAGGAAAACTGAACCAGAATAATTATTTAGTAAAAGACGGTTCATTAGAGTATCGCCCAGCCAAAGAAGATAAAGTAGATAAAAAGAAGTACCAGACTTTCAAAAATAACTATAATTGGGTAATCGGCGTGTCAAAAAATTTTAATCCAGAGGTTTGTGAAGATATCAATGGCAAACCTAATCCTGGCTTTATTGCAGATATGCCGATCTTTAATAGAACCCCTGTTGCTGAATATGAAAACTCAATGTTAGGAGATATCAAATTCGCAATATGGTATATTCGGCTTCGCGATAAAAAGCATACTCGGACCCCTTTCGATGGTATCCTTAAAATCGAAAAGATTCTCGTCACTGAAGAAGAAAATGAGAATGGTATTGACAGCCAATTTGTAGATCTTTTAAGTGCTCATCTAATGAATGAGAGAAATCCCGTTTGTTATGCCTCAGACTTAAGATGGGCAAACCATATCTATCCTGTATTTTTAACTGAGGCTTATGTGAAATCACACTACTTAGTTCCCCCTGAAAAACAACAAATTGTTCAGATTTCAGAGTAGGTATA